>JAVHYH010000089.1 GCA_031119155.1 Brevundimonas sp. | reverse complement strand
CGCTTCCTGCACACCGCCATGTACTATCCGGGCAACTACGGCTTCGTGCCGCACACCCTGTCGGACGACGGCGACCCCTGCGACGTGATCGTGCTGAACCCGACGCCGGTGGTGCCGGGCTGCGTCATCCGCTGCCGCCCGATCGGCGTGCTGAAGATGGTCGATGAAGCCGGCGGCGACGAAAAGATCCTGGCCGTGCCGGTCGACAAGCTGAACCCCTACTACACGGACATCGCCAGCTACCGTCAGCTGCCCGCCATCCTGGTCGAGCAGATCGAGCACTTCTTCACCCGCTACAAGGATCTGGAGAAGGGCAAGTCGGTCACGGTCAAGGGCTGGGGCGACGCCGGCGAGGCCGCCGAACTGATCGCCGTCGGCATCAAGGCCCATCAGGACAAGCTGAAGGCCAAGGCCGCCAACGCGGCCTGATCCGTCAGGACAGAGTTTCAGGAAGGCCCCGGCGGAGACGCCGGGGCCTTTCGCGTTTCAGGGCCTCACCACCAGGCGTCCCAGGCCTCGCCGTCCTCATCGAACGTCCCCTTGGGCAGGGCGTCATTGGCGGGGATGACCTGGGCGGGCGTGTCCTGCGGACAGTTCAGGGTGCGGACGATGGGCGCGTTCACCCCCTGCCCGCGCACCACCGTCACGCCCGAAGACAGCGTGCCCGGCGCATCCGTGGCGTCGCCCGCCACCATGCTGTGCACGATGTAATTGTAGTCGTTGTTGCTGAAGCGGATGCGGTTCTGATGTCCGTTGCCGCCGCCGACCACGCCGCCGACGAAGGCGCGCAGCCGTCCGGGACGGGAATCGATCTCCAGATCCGTGCGCCGTTCGGTGCCGAAGCGGTAGCTGAGCCGGTCGTCGGCGGCGCAGACCGCGACGCGACGGTCGCCGAAGTCGCAGGCGTAGATGACCCGTTCGCGCCGGCGGCAGGCCGGGGCCTCGGCGGCGTCGCCCGACTCTTCCAGCGTCTGCTCGGCGCGCGTCGCCACGCGCTTCAGATCCTCGCGCGCCTCGCGGGTGATCGCCGGCGCCTCGGCCTCGCAGCCGACCATGGTCGCCATCAGGACGGCGCCTTTCAGGATCACGGACTTCATGGCGGGCTCCGGCAGAATCAGCGGTCATTTTCCGCCTGACAGGGTTGCCGGGATCATAACGCCCCTTCCCCTCAGCGCCCGGTCCGCTAGATGTCCCCCATGGCCGCCGCCGAGACCCCCGCAGAGCTGTTCAAACGCGCCCTGGCGCATGCCGCCCGCGCGCTGGCCGAACAGTCGGAGCTGGAGGTCGTGTTCGGCTCGGACGGGCCGAAGCTGTCGAACGGCGTCCTGATCCTGCCCCATCCGCCCCGCGATCCGGGCGCGCCGGAGAGCGCCTCCCTGCGCGGACAGGCGGACCGGCTGGCCCTGCGCCTGGCCAATCACGACGCCGCCGTCAGCGCCCGCCAGCGTCCCCTCGACAGCAAGGCGGCCGAGGTGTTCGACGCGGTCGAGCAGGCGCGGGTCGAGGCCGTCGGCTCACAGGCGCTGGCCGGGGTTCGCGCCAATATGAACTCGGCCCTGCTGACCCGGCTGGAGAAGTCGGGCGCCATTCGCATCACCGACGCCGAGCGGGTGCCGGTGGCCGAGGCCGTGGCCCTGCTGGTGCGCGAGCGCCTGACCGGCCAGCGGGCGCCGGACGGAGCGGGCGCCATGCTGGACCTCGTCCGGGCCGAACTGGAGAACAAGGCGGGCCGCACGCTCGACGCCCTGGCCGAGGTGGCCGGTGACCAGACGGCCTTCGGCGAGCGACTGAAAGAGGTGCTCAAGGCGCTGGACATGGATCCCGGCGACGGGCGCGGCGACGACGTGTCCGACGATCCCGGCGAGGAGGAGCCCGATCCGCAGGATCCGGACGCCGCCGACGAGGAGGATCAGGAAGACGAGGAGGACGCCGGCGGCGGCGAGGGCCAGTCGATGGACGGCTCCACCGACGACCAGACCGCCAGCGACGAGCGCGACGCCCGCCCCGACGGCTCGCCCGCCGATCCGAACGGCGAGGCGACCGAGGACGGCCCGGAATTGAACGAAGGCGCCCAGCCCAATCGCCAGCAGACCGCGGACGACGGCCGGGCCATCGACGCCTACCGCGTCTTCACCACCGCTTATGACGAGATCGTCGATGCGGCGGAGCTTTGCGATCCCAATGAGCTGGAGCGGCTGCGCGGCCTGCTGGACCAGCAACTGACGGCGCTGTCGTCGGTGGTGGCGCGTCTGGCCAACAAGCTGCAGCGTCGCCTGATGGCCCAGCAGAACCGCAGCTGGCATTTCGATCTGGAGGAAGGCGTCCTCGACACCGCCCGCCTGACCCGGATCGTCACCGACCCGACCAGCCCGCTCAGCTTCAAGGCCGAGAGCGAGAGCCCGTTCCGCGACACGGTCGTCACCCTGTTGCTGGACAACTCCGGCTCCATGCGCGGGCGGCCGATCATGGTCGCCGCCGTCTGCGCCGACATCCTGGCGCGGACGCTGGAGCGGTGCGGGGTCAAGGTCGAAATCCTGGGCTTCACCACCCGGGCGTGGAAGGGCGGCCTGTCGCGCGAGGCGTGGATCAGCGCCGGCAAGCCCGCCAATCCGGGGCGGCTGAACGACCTGCGCCACATCATCTACAAGGCCGCCGACGCGCCCTGGCGGCGGGCCAAGAAGAACCTCGGCCTGATGATGCGCGAGGGGCTGCTGAAGGAGAACATCGACGGCGAGGCCCTGCTGTGGGCGCATGACCGGCTGATGGCCCGGCCCGAACAGCGGCGCATCCTGATGGTCATCTCCGACGGCGCGCCGGTCGATGACTCGACCCAGTCGGCCAATGCGGCCCTGTATCTGGACAAGCACCTGCGGCAGGTGATCGAGCAGCTGGAGACGAAGTCGTCCGTCGAGCTGCTGGCCATCGGCATCGGCCATGACGTGACCCGCTGGTATCGTCGGGCCCTGACCATCGTCGATGTGGAACAGCTGGGCGGAGCCATGATCGAAAAGCTGGCCGAACTGTTCGACCCGAAGGCCGAGGCCGCCCCCAAACGCCGCAAGAGAGCCGCATGAGCCCCTTCCGTCGCGGCGTCGTCGCCCTCGCCCTTCTGGCCCTGTCGGCCTGCGCCACCACCTCGACGGTCGCCCCGCCGCCCCTGCCGATGGCCGGCTGGACCGCCGGAACGGCCACCACGCGCACGGTCGGCCTCGGCCTGCCCGGCGGCGCGCGACTGGCCGAGGGCGTTCAGTTCGCGGGCGGGATCGAGATCGTGCTGGCGACGGACTCGCCCCTGCACAGCCTGTCGGACTTCAAGCTGGTCGACAGCGCCCACGGCTTCGTCAGCGTCACCGATGCGGGCGATCTGGTGCGCGGCCGGCTGGTGCTGGACGCCCGGGGGCGCCTGACCGGCGTGTCAGGCCTGCAGTATCGCCGCCTGACCCTGACCGACGGACAGCCGATCACCGAGAAGTTCGACGGCGACGCCGAGGGCCTGCTGGTCACGGACGGCGGCGACCTGTTCATCAGCTTCGAACGCAACCACCGGATCTGGAACTACGGCCCGGTCGACGCGCCGCACGCCCGGCCGACGGTCGTGCGCCATCCGGACGTCGAGATGCCGCTGAACGACGGCATGGAGGGAATCTCCGCCGGCCGTGACGGCGGCTGGCGGGTGACCGCCGAGAACGGCGGCGTCTGGGACTGCCGTCCCGCCGCCTGCCGGGTCGTCATGCCGCCTCCGCCCGCGCCCCTGGCCGACAGCGACTATCGCACCACCGGCATCGATCGCGACCCCGCCGGGCAGGGCTATTTCGTGGTCCAGCGCACCTACCGCCCGCCGCTGGACGTCCGCGCCCAAGTCCGTCGCATGGGAGAGGACGGCGCACTGGGGCCGGTGCTGGCGGAGCTGAAGCTGCCCGGCACGACCGACAATTTCGAGGGGATCGCCGCCGTGGCCCACGCGGGCGGCGTGCGCCTCTACATCCTGTCCGACGACAACGCGAACCCGGCCCAGCGGACGCTGCTGCTGGCGTTTGATGTGAAGTGAGGTTTCAGGTTCTGGGTTTCAGGTTCTCGGGTTGATCTCTCCCTGAAACCTGCCCCCTGAAACCTAGACCCTTTCAGACACCTTGATCGCCACCCGGCAGCCCGCCTTGATCACCGCGCTGAGCAGTTCATAGGCGGGGGCGTCGCGGCTGCCGTGATCGACGGCGTGGTCGTGGTGGGCCAGTTCTTCCTCGCGGAAGACGGCCAGTTCGGCGGCGAGGGCCGGATCCTGATCCCGGATTTCGGCGATCTGGTCGGCGTAGTGTTCCTCGATCACCGCCTCGACGGCCTCGGTGCAGGCGTGGGCGGCCTTTTCGCTGATCAGGGCCGTGCCGGCGCCCAGCGTCAGGGCGGCCAGCCGCCAGATCGGGGTCATCACCGTGGGCCGCACGCCCTCGGCGTTCAGCAGGGCGTTGAAGCGGGCCAGATGCACCTGCTCCTGACGCCCCATCTCTTCCATGTCGGTGGTGATGGCGTCCTTGCCCTTGCGGCCCTCGAAGACGGCCTGCTGGGCGCGGTAGATGTGGACGGCGGCGTATTCGCCCGCGTGATCGACCCGCAGGATTTCCGCGCGACGGCGCTGGCTGGCGCCCCGGCCCGGACGGGGCAGGGGGATGCGGCGGGCGTCATGGACCGTGTCGGTCGCGGGATCAGGAGCGTGGGGCGCGGGCATCCTTGGGCCTCTTGGCGGCGAGCAGGCTGATCACGGCAAGCGCGGCCGCGATCAGGGCGTTCCATCCTGCCATGCTGACCCCGATGAAGCGCCACGTCACCGCGTCGCACATGGCGACCGGCTTGATCGGCCCGGTGCCCATGGCCAGCGAGGCCATGCTGGCCAGATCGACCGTGCCGCCGGCCATGCAGGTGGCGGGCAGGTCCCACCACTTCAGCTCGCCGCCCATGTGGAAGACCGAGGTGACGGCGCCGGTGGCGAAGATCACGGCCAGCAGGAAGGCGGCGATGCGCGGAGTGCCCCGGCTGCCGCGGCTGAGCAGGTGCCACAGGGTGGCGACCAGGGCCACGGCGGCGGCGCCCCAGTAGACCTCGCGCGCCTTGAGGCAGAGGTTGCAGGGCGTCAGGTCCCAGATGACTTCGGACAGGTGCGCGAAGCCCAGCAGGGCCAGCGAGGCCACCAGGGCGAAGGCGGTCCACCACCGCGTCACGAGTCTGTAGAAACCTCTCATCGGACGACGTTCATAGCGGGGCCGGAGCCGTCCGTCGATTGGCTCAGATCAGCTTCACCGCCGCGAAGGCGCCGACCAGCACCACCAGACCGATCACGGTCCACAGCGCCAGCCGTTTCTCGACCATCGCCAGCACCGCCGGGCCCCATTTCTTCAGCACGAAGGCGACCAGGAAGAAGCGGCCGCCGCGGGTGAGGACGCACAGGGCGATGAACAGGGCCAGATTGAACTGGAAGATGCCGGAGGCGATGGTCACCAGCTTGAACGGAATGGGGGTCAGCCCCTTCACCAGGATCACCCAGGCGCCGTGCTGCTGGAACAGGGCCTTGGACTGTTCGAAGGTATCCGCCTTGCCGAGGAAGGCGAGGATGGCCAGCCCGACAGGCTCGAGATAGTAGCCGATCGCATAGCCCAGCACGCCGCCCAGCACCGAGGCGATGGTGCAGACGGTGGCGTAGAAATAGGCCCGCTCAGGCCGCGCCAGCACCATCGGCGCCAGCATGACGTCCGGCGGAATGGGGAAGAAGGAGCTTTCGGCGAAGGACACGACCGCCAAAGACTTGGTGGCGTGCTTGCTGCGGGCCAGCGAAAAGACCCAGTCGTAAAGCTTGCGAAGCATCAGTCCTCCGGCGACAGGCCGAAACCATGCGTCTAGCCGATCCCGACGCCCCGCGCATCCGCCGAAACGCCAGTTGAGTCGCCGTCGCGGCGATCCGCCGCTATAAGGCGCCCCTCCGCTCAACTCCCCCCGGATCGGAAAGCCATGCGCTACCTGCACACCATGGTCCGCGTGACCGACCTCGACGCCTCCCTGCGCTTCTGGTGCGACCTGCTGGGTCTGCAGGAGATGCGCCGGATGGAGAACGAGAAGGGCCGTTTCACCCTGATCTTCCTCGCCGCGCCCAAGGACCTGTCGCGGTCCGAGGCCGAGCGGTCGCCCGAGGTCGAGCTGACCTACAACTGGGATCCGGAGACCTACACCGGCGGCCGGAATTTCGGCCATCTGGCCTACAAGGTCGATGACATCTACGCCGCCTGTCAGCGGCTGGCGGACGGCGGCGTGCTGATCAGCCGCCCGCCCCGCGATGGCCACATGGCCTTTGTACGGTCGCCGGACGGCATCTCGATCGAGCTGCTGCAGGAAGGCGAGCCTCTGGCGCCCGCCGAGCCCTGGGCCTCGATGCCCAACACCGGGAGCTGGTGATCTTGAAAGCCCTTGCCGTCCTGCCGCTGGCCCTGCTGGGTCTCGCGGCCTGCGCCTCCACCACCGAGACCAATCCGTCCCGGACCGCGACCGAGCAGCTGCTGCTCTCGCGCGCGGCGGATCGCGCGGTGGAAGGCCTGATCCTGCCGATCCCGGCCGGTTCGCGGGTCTTCGTGGACGAGACCTACTTCAGGGCCGAGAGCGCGCCCTACGCCCTCAGCGCCATTCGCGGCGCCCTGTCCGAGGCTGGCTACGCCATCGCCCCGAACAAGGCCGAGGCCGATGCGGTGATGGAGGTGCGCGCCGGCGCCCTGTCGCTGGAGCAGATGCGCCGGGTGGTCGGCCTGCCCGAGATGCGGGTGCCGATCAACGAGAGCCTGAACGTCGTGTCCATTCCCGAGCTGTCGATCTACAGCCGGCGCGACCGGATCGGCGTGGCCGAGTTCTCGGGCTTCCTCTACGAGCCGCGCACCGGGGCCCCGCTGGGCGCCGTCCTGCCGATGACCGGCGACTTCCGCATCCGCAGCCACAAGGTGCTGATGATCGTCTCCTGGGGTCAGCAGACCGTCGACCCCGGCGAACGCGACCCCGGCGACAGCTGGCGGCAGTTCTAGGCCTTCGGGTTCGCCCCGTAGGCGACGCGGTGGAGGGTCCATCCGGCGGCGGCGCCGGGGAGGACCGGAGCGGCGAGCACCAGGGGTGCGAAACCCGCAGCCCAGGGCATGAATGCGATCATCAGAACGGCCACGATCAGCCCAAGTAGTCCGGCCGCGAACCCGCTCGCCACGGTCATCGCAAGACGCCCTCGCAGACCGGTCGCGCGCAGCCCCCACCAGATCGGGCCGCCGAGAGCCACGGTCAGGATCAAGACGAAGGGCAGGGCTGTAGAGGCGATGGAGCGCCCGCCGCGAATGGCCGAGATCACGCTGCCGATATCCCAGAGCAGGAACATCAGCAGCCCGGCCAGGATGTGCTGGACCATCACCACGCAAGTGCCTGCCAGCGAGGCCGCGAACAGGGCCGCCAGCAGTGGCGCCGAACGGGCTTCGCTCATGCGCGAAGCTCCGACGCCGCCACCAGCACCTTGCGCGCCCCCATCGTCTCGGGCGTCCGCACGTCCCACGCCAGCCCGGCCTTCTCCAGCAGCTGGATGAAGCGGTAGCCCCAGTCGCTCTGGCCCCGGTACAGGCCGATGCGGGCCGAACCGGGGAAGGCGTGGTGGTTGTTGTGCCAGGCCTCGCCCATGGTCGGGATGGCCGCCCAGGGCACGTCGTGCGCCTGAACGCCCGCCCCCTCGACCAGCCAGCTCTGCGGCCCACGCCGATGCGCCAGATGGCCGACGAACCAGTGGCCGACCACCGAAGCCGAGACCCGCGCGCAGACGCCCCAGACGACGAAACCCCAGCCGCCCATCAGATACAGCGCGCCCGCGATCGGGAGCTGCTGCAGCATCCAGGTCCGCTCGAGGAAGCGATAGAAGCGGTCCCGACCGATCTTGCCCAGATCGAAGGCCGGCGGCCGGGCCAACTCCAGCCGACAATGCATCTGCCAGACCGCATCGATCAGCATGGGCCGGCGATGGGCCAGATAGTCGTGGCAGTCCGCCTGCCGCTGGGCCCAGTCGCGCAGGTCGTGGGTGCGGATCATCCAGAACGGGCCGCTCATACCCACCGCCGTCCCGATCCAGACCAACATGTGTTCAAGCCACAGCGGGCATTTGAAGCTGCCGTGGATCAGCCGCCGGTGAAACCCGACCGAATGGCCCAGCAGCAGGCTGGCGCCCGTCGAGGCGACGAAGATGGCCACCGCGCCCGGGCTGGCCAGCCACGGCCCCAGCACCACCGCCCCGGCCAGCATGCCGCCGTTCCAAAGCGAGTGCAGCGGGTCCCAGACCACCCGCCCCTCGACAGGCGAACAGCCGGGCGTCTCGACCAGACTGTTCACGGCGCAGGGGTCGTTGTGTTCGCTACTCATGCGACCCGAGCCTCGTCGTAACCGACCCGCCAGGCAGTGTAGCCAGCCGCCGCGCCTCCGACCGCACCGGGAAGACTGCTCACAATGACGTAGAGTGCGCCGGCCGCATCGACCGTGAAATGCCCGCTTGAGGCCATGCCCCACAGGATCAGGGGTGTAGCGACCCCGGCGACGACAGCGCCCGCGATGATCGCGCTTCGGCAATCCCGATAGCCCGCTCGATGCAGAACGACCCAGACAGGGCCTCCCACGACGAACAGACCACCAATCCAGAACGGCAAGGTCACCACCCCGATCAGTGCGCCGAACAGGGCGCCCGGTACACCTCCGGTCAAGCCGACCACAGCCAAAGCGCCAATCGCCGCACCACAACCCACCAAGCCGGCAGCGAACAGGGAAATCGCCCCAAGTCCGGCACGGGCCAGAAATCGTCTGCTGTCGGTCGCAAGTGACATGATCAATGCCATTCGGTATTTAAGACATTACCTAACTACCAAACTTCGCGACTGGCAAGTGGTTCGCAAATCGCTTAAATGTCGCAGCATGCAGCGCGTGTTCGAAGCCCTCTCCTCCCAGATCCGTCGCAAGATCCTGGCCTACCTCGCCCACACCGACCTGACGGCGGGCGAGATCGCCGCGCGCTTCGAGATCTCCAAGCCCGCGGTCAGCCAGCACCTGACCGTGCTGGAGAACGCCGGCCTGGTGACCAGCGAGAAGAAGGGCCAGTACGTCCATTACAGCCTGGTGCCCGACCATCTGGCCAATACGCTGCACAGCTATGCGCAGGAGGTCTGCCCGGTCTCCAAACCGCTGAAGGCCGAGAGCGCCGAGATCGCCAAAACCCGCAAGGACTGACGCGACTTGCACCGGCCCGCCTGACCGCCGAAGGTCGCGCCCTCAGTTTCCGGGAGGGTTTCCATGCGTCGTCTGCTCGTTTCCACCGTCTGCGCCGTCGCCGTTCTGGCGGGCGCACCCGTCGCGGCGCTGGCCCAGAGCGCCGCTCCGGCGGAGGCTGCGATCCAGACCGAGGACGCCCGGCTGGCGGCCTTCTTCGAGGCGGCCTGGCAGGCGCGGATTGCCCTGTCGCCGCAGACGATGACCTCGCTCGGCCTGAAGACTGACTACGACAAGCTGGACGACACCACCGACGCCGCGGCCGAGCGTTCGCTGGCCCTGGCCGAGAGCCAGCTGGCGCAGATGAAGGCCGAGTTCGATCCGGCGACCCTGAACGCCGACAGCCGGATGTCGATGCGGCTGTTCGAATACGGGGTGGAGCAGGCGCGGCTGTCGAACCGCTGGCGCGACTGGGGCTATCAGTTCGCCGCCAACGGCAATCCGACCACCAGCCTGCCGGTCTTTCTGATCAACAACCACCGCGTCTCCAGCGTGTCCGACGCCGAGGCCTATGTCTCGCGCCTGCGCGCCTCCGAGCGGGTCATGGGCGAGATCGCCGCCGAGCTGCGCGACCGCGCCTCCAAGGGCGTCATCTCGCCGAATTTCGTGTTCGAGCCCTCGATCGCCAACACCCGCAACATCATCACCGGCGCCCCGTTCGACGACGCCGCCGACAACCCCGTCTGGGCCGATTTCCAGCGCAAGATCGGCGCATTGGACACCGATCAGGCGACCAGGGACCGGCTGCTGGCCGAAGGTCGCGCGGCCCTGACCGGCGAATGGAAGCGCGGCTATGAGGGCGTGCTGGCGGCGCTGGCCGAGGTGCAGCAGCAAGCGGCCGTGATGCCGAACCGCGACGGCGGCGTCTGGCGGCTGCCGGACGGCGAGGCCTATTACAACGCCCGCCTGCAGCTCTCGACCACCACCGACCTGACCGCCGACCAGATCCACGAGATCGGCCTCAGCGAAGTCGCGCGCCTGCAGGCCGAGATGCAGGTCATCATGGATCAGGTCGGCTTCACCGGCTCGCTGCCCGAGATGTTCACCCTGCTGAAGACCGATCCGCGCTTCCAGTATCCGAACACGCCGGAGGGCAAGGAGCAGTATCTGACCGACGCCCGCGCCTTCATCGCCCAGGTGATGGAGGCCGCGCCGCGCTGGTTCAGCGACCTGCCGGAAGCGGCGCTGGAAGTCCGCGCGGTCGAGGCCTGGCGCGAGGCCACCGCCAGCATCGCCTTCTACAACTCGCCCGCCCCGGACGGCTCACGCCCGGGCATCTACTATGTGAATCTGTCGGACATGACCCAGGTGCTGAAGCCCCAGATCGAGGGCATCAGCTACCATGAGGGCGCGCCGGGCCATCACTTCCAGATCGCCTATGCGCAGGAGATGCAGGGCCTGCCGTCCTTCCGCCGCTTCGGCGGCTACGGCGCATACGCCGAGGGCTGGGGCCTGTACGCCGAACGTCTGGGCAAGGAGATGGGCTTCTATCAGGATCCCTATTCCGACTTCGGCCGCCTCTCCACCGAGCTGTGGCGCGCGGTGCGTCTGGTCACCGACACCGGCCTGCACGCCAAACAGTGGACCCGCGAAGAGGCGATGGACTATTTCCGCCAGAACTCGCTGCTGTCCGAGCGCGACATCCAGAAGGAGGTCGAGCGCTACATCACCAGCCCCGGTCAGGCGACCAGCTACAAGATCGGCGAGCTGAGGATCATGGAGCTGCGCCAGCGCGCGCAGACGGCGCTGGGCGACCGCTTCGACATCCGCGACTTCCACGCGGTGGTGCTGGGCTCGGGCTCGGTGCCGCTGGACGTGCTCAGCGATCAGGTCGACGCCTGGATCGCGGCGGGCGGCGGCGCGCCGCAGACCTGATCGGACATCAAAGCCCTCCCCCTCGACGGGGGAGGGTTGGGTGGGGGTGAATGCAGGGCGTGTCAGGCTCTGGCGCGGGAGGCGGCGTCGACCTCTCCGAATGCGTCCTTCACCTCAACACCGAGCCCTCCCCCCCATCCCCGACCCTTCCCCCGTCGAGGGGGAAGGGAGGGAGCCAGGAAGCCAGGCTCTCCTGCGGGCTGGGAAATCAGTGCGCCTCGGGCGGGCGGGCGGCGGGGCTGTGATAGTCGCCGCCGGCCTTCTTCTTCGTGGCCAGCACGAATTTGCGGTCGCAGTAGCCGCACTCGACGTGGTCGTCCTCGCCCATGTCCATATAGACCAGCGGGTGGCCGAGGGCGCCGCCGCCGCCGTCGCAGGCGACGCGCTTGGTCGTCACCACGATCTCTTCCGGCGGGGGGATGATCACGGAGGTGGGGCGCGACGACATTCGGCAGGCTCTGACTTGGCGATTGGGGCAGGCGCACATAGGTATGCGCGCGCGCTCCTTACCGTCAAACGGAGCCGCCTGAAACACCCGAAAGCGCCTGCATGACCGAGTCCGAAGCCCTGCCCGTCAACGCCATCGAGGTTCGGGGGCTGGAAAAGACCTACGCCGGGACCAAGAAGGCCCCGCCGAAGACCGCCCTGCGCGGCGTCGATCTGATAATTCCGCGCGGCTCGATGTTCGGCCTGCTGGGCCCGAACGGGGCGGGCAAGTCGACCCTGATCAACATCATCTCGGGCATCGTCAACAAGACCGGCGGCACGGTCTCGATCTGGGGCCGGGACATCGACAGGTCCCCCCGCGACGCCGCCGCGGCGCTGGGCGTGGTGCCGCAGGAGATCGTCGCCGACGTCTTCTTCACCCCGCGCGAGGCGCTGGAGGTTCAGGCCGGCTTCTATGGCGTGCCGAAGGAGGAGCGTCGCTCGGACGAACTGCTGGCCGCCCTGGGCCTGTCGGACAAGGCCAACGCCTATGTCCGCGCCCTGTCCGGCGGCATGAAGCGCCGCCTGATGGTGGCCAAGGC
>JAVHYH010000088.1 GCA_031119155.1 Brevundimonas sp. | reverse complement strand
GAAGGTCTGACGGAGGCGGGCCGGTGAGCACTCCTCCCCGTTTGCCGGCCCGCTTCGCCCCTCTGGTGATGGCGCTGCTGCTGTCCATCGTCATGACGATGGTGGTCTCCGCCGTCTCCACCCTGCGCGGCGTCGGCCTGACCGACGCCTTCCTGCCGGTCTGGCTGTCGGCCTGGGGCCTGTCCTGGCTCGCGGCCTTCCCGACGCTGCTGCTTCTTCTTCCCGTTGTCCGGCGCCTGACCGCCCGGATCTGCTCGGGTTGAGCGTCGAGGGCGTTTCCGGAATCATCACAATCGTTGCGATAAGGGCGAAGCGGTGTTGCAGTGCCGCGCATCGACCGGGCCGGACGCGACGTTGGGTGGTGAATGATAAACCTGCGCTGGCGATCGGGACGGGGGCTTACCGTCCGCATTGTCGAGCGGCCCGGCGTGGCGTTGTCCCCGGAGGCGCTGGCCGAGCTGGTCGCCGATCTGCGCGCGGTCGCGGCCCTGACGCTGGGCGAAAGTGATCTGGCCTATGGCGTGCTGGGCGGCGATGTCGAACGGCTCCGCAACTGCGTCGTCACCGTCGTCTACCAGAAGGTCGCCGGGTCGGAGCGCGGTCGCCCGGTGGCGTTCAACATCCTGTCGCTTCTGGACGTGGAGCTGGCGGGCCGCCCGACCCGGGTCATGCATCTGGGTCTGGTCATGGTCGATCCGGCGCTGCGCGGGCGAGGGCTCTCCTCGACGCTCTACGGCCTGACCTGCGTGCTGATGTTCCTGACCGGACAGGGGCGGGCGCTCTGGGTGTCGAATGTCAGCCAGGTCCCCGCGGTGGTGGGCATGGTGGCCGAGACCTTCTCCGAGGTCTTTCCGTCGCCCCGGCCCGGAACCCGCCGCAGCTTCGATCACCTGAGCCTGGCCCGGCAGATCATGGCGCGGCACCGTTCGGCGTTCGGCGTCGGCGAGGAGGCGGGCTTCGACGAGGCCCGCTTCGTGATCACCGACGCCTATACCGGCGGCTCCGAGGCCCTGAAGAAGAGCTTCGAGGCGGCCGCGCCGCACCGGCAGGAGCGCTACAACGCCTTCTGCCGCGACCAGCTGGATTACCGGCGCGGCGATGATCTGCTGCAACTGGGACGGATCGATATGGCGGCGGCGGGGCGATACCTCGGCAAGGTCGCGCCACCGACGACGGCGATGGGACTGGGCGGGGTGGCGCTGCTGATGGCCGCGCGCATGGTGTTCCTGCCCCTCGTCCACTGGTTGTCGGCCAACCGCCTTTGGGGCGTGCTGAGGCCCTGGAAAGAGACCGCATGACCCGCGCCTTCTATGACGAGATGACGACCCGCAACCTCGGCTTCGTCAGCGAGACGGAGCAGGCGCGGCTGCGGGACGGCGCGGTCTTCGTCGCCGGCGTCGGCGGCATGGGCGGGGCCTGCGTGCAGATGCTGGTGCGCGCAGGCGTGGGGCGGATCGCCATCGCCGACCTTGATGATTTCGAGGTGTCCAACCTCAACCGCCAGCTGTTCGCCTTCACCGACACCGTGGATCGGCCCAAGGCGGAGGTGACGGCGGAGGGGCTGCTGAAGATCAATCCGCACCTGCGGCTGGAGGTGCTGGGCGGCGACTGGACTGACCAGCTTGAGCGGCTGGCGCGCGACTATCCGGTGATCGTCAACGGGTGTGACGACGTGGCGGCGACGGTGGAGCTGTACCGGGTCGCGCGGCGCCAGGGCGCGACGGTGATCGACGCCTGGGCCTCGCCCCTGCCGTCGGTCGTGCGGGTCGGGCCGTCAGATCCCAGACCCGAGGAGCGGCTGGGCTATCCGACCGTCGGCACGCCCTGGCGCGAGATCACGGCCGAACAGGCGGGCGAGGCCTTCATGAAGGAGATCGAGTCGGTCCTGACCCATTCCTCCTCTCACGCCCATGTGGACCTGCAGGCGGCGGCGGAGATGGCGGCGGGCAAGCGCAAGCGCATGAGCTTCGCCCCCATGGTGGTGACCGCCGGCGCCCTGATGGCCGGGGAGGCCCTGTCGCTGCTGATGGGACGTCGGACGCGAACCGACTGTCGCGGCTGGTTCCTGAACGTGCGGGACGCCCGGGTCGAACGCCCCCTGCCGGCGCCGCTGGCTTGGCTGAAGGGCTGGGTGGTGCGCCGGATGATGAAGCGACTGCTGGCATGACGACCGCCGCAGACTTCCAGTTGCTGGTCGACGGCTTCGGCGCGCTGGGCGCCCTGTCGGTCGCGGCCGTGCTGATCCGACGTCCGGCCCGCTCGCCCGTACAGACGGTGCTGATGCTGGTGTTCGGTCTGGCGGGCCTGTTCTACGCCTGCCGGTCGCTGGCGGTGGCGACCGGCGTCGGCGGCTTCGGTCTGGCCAGTCTGGCGCTGGCCTGCACCCTGCCGCTGGGCGCGCTGGTGCTGGCGGAGATCCTGCTGCGTCGGCACGCGCCCCTGCCGCTGAAGATCGTCATCGGCGGCGGCGCCGTGCTGGGTCTGCTGGCGGCGCTGCTGGTCGGGGCGGGGATGGAGGAGGCGTTCAGCCTGGCCTTCTATGTGCCCATGGCGCTGGCGCTGGTTCTGGGCCTGATCCTGCTGCGTGACCGCAGGACCCTGGCGCCGATGGAGAACGCCACGCTCGATTCCTATGGCCGGGCGCTGATGCTGACCGGCGTTCTGGTGCTGACGGACTTCGGCCTGTTCGGAGAGGTGGGGCTCAGCGCCCTGGGCATGCTGGGCCTGGCCTATGCCGCGGCGAGCGGCGCCTCCGCGCCGCGACGCTGGATCGATGCGGTCAAGGAACTGGCTCTGGCCGGCGCCACGGCCCTTCTACTGGGGGGCGCCCTGCTGAGGCTGAGGGCGCCGGAAACCCTGCTGGAGGCCGGCGGTGTGGTGGGGGTGACGGCTTCGGCCCTGCTGGCCCTGTCGGTGCTGCTTCGTCTGCGCTCGGGCGGCGGCGACCAGAAGCGGCGGCTGTTCGATCAGGCGCTGGTCGAGGCGGACGTGTCGGACCTCAAGGCCTTTCTGGCGACCGCTTCGAAGGCCGCGCCGCTGCAGGGGCTGGTGCTGGCCGAGGCCGCCGATCTGGCCGCCTACACGCCGGAGCGGTTGCGCGAAGCCTTCGATCCTGACCGACTGGCCGTGCTGGCCCGCCTTGAGCGTCCCGGCGACGAGACGACCCGCGAAGGCCGCGAACAGATGGTGGATCTGCTGCACCGGCACGCGGCGACCCATGCGGTGCTGATCGTCGAGCAGCCGTTGAAGATCGCTCTCGTCGGACTGGGCGGTTCGACCCTGCCCGAGGACGACGAGCGGTCGCTGGCCCTGTTCCAGAAGATGGCGGCGCTGGTGGCGAAACGGGATGCGGGAGACGCGGCATGAGCCTGACGCTGGTCCGGGATGATTTCGACCTGTTCTTCCGGGTCCCGTTCGAGGTCTATCCGCGCGATACGCCCTATGTCTCGCCGATGAAGTCGGACCTGCGCCGCTACCTCGATCCGACGAAGAACCCGCTGCTCAAGGCGGGCGGGACGCTGGAGGGGCTGGTGGTCCTGCGCGACGGTCGTCCCGTGGCGCGGGCCACGGCCCATCGCCATCCGGCCTCGAACGCGCGCCACGGCCTGTCCCGTAGCTATTTCGGCTTCCTCGACGCGGCCGATGATCCCGAAGCCCTGCGCTTGCTGTTCGACGCGATCGAGGACTTCGCCCGCCGTCATGGCGACATGGAGGTGGCCGGCCCCTTCAACCTCACCGCCATGCAGCAGATCGGCCTCGTCACGGAGGGCTTCGAGCATGCGCCGTTCACCGACATGGTCTGGTCGCCGCCCTGGCTTCCGGCCCGGCTTGAGGCGATGGGCTATGCGGCCGGCTTCCCGATGTCGACGTTCCGCATCTGGCCTCAACAGGCCAACCGCGACAGCCTGCTGACGCCGGGCGCGCAGGCGATCCTGGACTCGCCGGACTGGACCTTCGCCCCGATTGACCGCCGGGACTTCAAGGTCAGGCTGGAAGAGGCGCGCCAGTGTCTGAACGCCGGCTTCGACGGCAATCCGATGTTCGTTCCCCTGAGCGCCGAGGAGTTCGACTTCCAGGCCGGCGAGATGATGTGGATCCTCGATCCGGCCCTGTCCTCGGTCATCCATTACAAGGGCGAGCCGATGGGGGTGGTCATCTGCATCCCGGACCTCAACCCCTTCGTCCGCGACGCCGGCGCGACGTACGGCCCGCGCGCCCTGTGGGCCTGGCTGAAGATGCAGTTCCGGCCGAAGCGGGCGGTCATCATCCTCTACTCCGTCAAGCCCGAAGTGCAGGGGCAGGGCGTCAATCCCGCCATGCTCTGGCGCGTGCTCGGCGCCCTGAAGGCGCGGGGCTACAGGGAATGCGGCGGCACCTGGATCGCCGATGTCAACGGCGCCAGCCTGCGGCAGTTCGAACGGATCGGCGGCGAGCGGCTTCACCGCACCCACCTGTTCAGCAAGGCCCTGACATGACGCCCGAAACCTTCGCGGAGATCGTCGCCGACGCGGCCCTGTCGCCGACGGTGCACAATGTCCAGCCGACGCTGTGGCGCCGGATCGACGCCGGGACGGTGGCGGTGTTGCAGGCCGGGGGCAGGACCCTGCCGGTCGGCGATCCGACCGGTCGTGACGTCGCCGCCAGTCACGGCTCGGCGGTCGAAGGGTTTCTGGTCGCCGCAAGCGCCCGGGGACTGGGCTTCGCCGTCGGGGACGGGGAAGCGGGCGAGATCGCGCGGCTGCGCTCTTCCGGTCCGGTCGCGCCCGATCTCCTGGCGGCCGTCCTGCGGACGCGTCGCACCTGGCGCGGGGCCTTCGCCTCGACGGCGCCGGAGGGGGCGCTGGAGGCGCTGGCGGCGGCCGCCCCGGACCTGACCCTGCTGTCCGGCGCGGAAGACATCGCCTTCATCGCCGGGCGCAATGACGCCGCCAGCCTCAAGGGCTTCCGTGACCCCGCCTTCCGCGCCGAGTTGCTGGCATGGATGCGCCTGTCGCGCCGGAACCCGCTGTGGTCGGTGGATGGCCTGAACGCCGAGGCCATGTGGATGTCCGGGATCGAGGCTCTCGGCGCGGGCGTCGTCCTGCGTCCGGGCGTGTTTGAGCTGCTGGACCGGATCGGCATGGCCGGCGCCCTGACCGGTGAGGCCGCCGTGGTGCGCAGCGCCGCCGCCGTGGCCCTGTTCCATCGCCCGGTCGATGAGGCGCCCTTCGATACGGGACGCCGCTGGCATCGGGTCTGGCTGGAGATGACCCGTCTGGGCCTGTCCGCCGCGCCGATGACCGTGCTGGCCGATGATCCGGAGGCGCAGGCCGCGCTGGCGGCGCGCTTCGGACGTCCGGCCGGGGCGCGTCTGGTCACCGTGTTCCGGCTGGGCGCGCCGACCGGCGACCTGCCGGCGCCGGCGCGGCGGTCGATCGATGACCTGATCGTCTGATCAGAGCCGCTTCAGATACTCCAGCAGGTCCAGCCTCTGCTCCCGGCTGAGATCCGCGAACTCGGCGTCATGGCCCCCCGCGCCCAGCCCCCGTTGGCCGGTGTCCACCCAGGCGGGTTCGGAGTAGGGCTGATAGCCCTCAGGATAGGCCACGCCGACCCGTTCCAGATCCAGGGCGTGCCCTCCGACCCGGAACCGCGCCGGCCGGGGCTCGAGGCCCAGCAGCGCCGCCAGACTGGGCGCCGAACCGTTGTGCAGATAGGGCGCGGATTGCCAGAGGCCGGTCAGGGGCGGGGCGGCGTATACGCCTGTTCGGGCCGCCGAGATCGACCGCCGTAGCGGCGAGGCGTTGACCTGGTCGACCAGCGTCCGGTCCATCACCTGCGCGCGGACGGGATCGGTGCCGACGTCGCCGGCCCAGTTGGGGAAGCCGGACAGGCGCGGCCCGTCGGCGCTCTCCTGATAGGTTCCGTGACAGCTGGCGCAGCTGCGCGCGTACACCGCCTGACCCCGCGCCGCCCGGGCGGCGTCGATCCGGCCGGGGAAGGGCTGGGGCCTGACCGTCTCGACAAAGCGCCAGGTCGCCTGGACATCGGGGATAGACGCGTGCGCCTGACGGCCCGAGACGCCCATGCTGGGCACGGTGAAATAGGCGGTGATCGCGGCCAGCGCGTCGCGGTGGTCGTCCGTCAGATCGTCCCGGGTCATGGGGCGGAAGCGCGCCTGCCCCGGCGGGGCATAGGCGCCGTCCCACAACAGGGCGCTGCGCCAGTTGCGGTCGGCGAGGTGGGGGATGGAGGTGAAGCCGGTCTCCCGCGCCCTCGCATCGGGATCGTCCGCCAGCAGGCCGTGCTGCAGCTTCAGCGCCGCGACGCCGTTGGTCGCCCCCGGCAAGCCGTTGGAAAAGGGCAGGGGGCCGGCAGCCGGATCGATCCGCGCCATCCGGGCCCGCACCCGCGGCAGGACGAAATCGCGCAAGGTCCGCACCTCGCGCTCGCTCATGTCGGGGTGAAGCCGGCGCGTGGCCGCGATCAGGGCGTCAGGCTGCTCCAGCCCCGCCTGCAGCGCGGCGAACAGGTCGCCCGTGTAGGCTTCCAGATCGAGAGACGGGTTCGGCGCGCCCAGCCAGATCCGGTCGGGCTGCGGTCGCCCCTCGCCATCATAGACCGGTGCGGCATGACAGGCCGCGCAGCCGATATTGCCGATCTGCAGTTCGACCGGCGGCAGGCTTCGGCCGCCGACGCCGAGGGTGACACCCAAGGTCCCGACGCTCGGCGGCGGGGCCGCATCCGCGGGCCAGTTGGCGATCTCCGCCGGATGCAGGAAGCCATAGCGGGCCATGATCCGGTTCAGGGACGCGGGCGACACGTCCTGCGGCGCATGGGCCAGCACCAGCGCCGCCGAGGTCAGCCGCCAGGGCACGGCGACGGTCTCCATCGCATCCGTGTCCAATCCGCCGAAATCCCCGAAGGCGAACAACAGGGCGCCGCGTCCCTCCAGCGTCCGCTCCAGCGCCAGCTGATCCAGCGCGTCCGGCTCGGCCGTCATCCGGCCCCGCACCAGATCCTGCGCCGACTGGCAGGCGGTCAGGGCAAGGACGACGAGGCCGACAAGGCCGCCAATGGCTGCAGGACTGCGCATCCGCCCAGTCCTCACGGGAAGCGGCCCCGGCGCAAGCGCTAATCGAACCGCAATGGGCCGTGAGGGGCGCCGGACGGACATCGACCGTGGCGGACAGGGTGGGATTCGAACCCACGGTAGGCTCTCACCTACGGCGGTTTTCAAGACCGCTGCCTTAAACCACTCGGCCACCTGTCCGTGTCCAGTGAGCGGACACGCCGCATACCCTCAAACGTCGCGTTAACCAAAGCGGAAATGTCCGTGTGGCATCCGGATCTCCACAAGGATCGGGACGATGACGGCAGGATTTCTCAAGGGCGCATGCACTGTGGCGCTGTTGCCCCTGATGGCGGCGTGCGCGACCGGCGCGCGGACGTCGGGCGGGACGCGAATTCCGGTGGTCAGCGATCCGGCGCCGATCGTCACGGGCACCATGCGGCCCTATCAAATCCGGGGGCGCTGGTATCATCCGGCCGAGCAGCCGAACTATGACGAGACCGGTCTGGCCTCCTGGTACGGCGACCAGTTCAACGGGCGGCCGACGGCCACCGGCGAGCGGTTCGACATGTACGCTCTGACCGCGGCCCACAAGACCCTGCCGCTGCCGGGTCTGGTCGAGGTGACCAATCTGGCCAACGGGCGCAGCGTGGTGCTGCGGATCAATGATCGCGGGCCGTTCGTGGACAATCGCATCATCGACCTGTCGCGCGGCGCGGCGGACCAGTTGGGCATGCTGGAGCGGGGCGTGGGCGAGGTGAGGGTGCGTTATCTGGGCCCGGCCCCACGCCTCGGCTCGGCCCAGCCGCTGCAGTACGCAGCCACCGTCGCGCCCGCCCCGCCGCCGCCCCGCGCCCAGCCGGCGCCCGAGTTCGGCGCCTACTGGATCCAGGCCGGATCGTTCAGCGACCGCCGCGCCGCGCGGCGTGTGGCGGATCGTCTCGGCGACCGGGCCACGGTCGATGTCGCCTCGCGCGGCGATTCGCCCCTGTACCGCGTCCTGATCGGCCCCTGGCCCGATCCCAACGCCGCCGAAAGCGCCCGTCAGGCCGTCGTGGCGCGCGGATATGCGGACGCCCTGTTGATATCGAACCGCTGAGGCTTGTTTCAGTCGGCGGGGTCGCCATTGTGCGCCCGTGACCCACGGCAGATTCATTACGTTTGAGGGCGGCGAAGGCGCCGGCAAGTCGACGCAGGTCGCCCGGCTGGTCGATCGGCTGCGTGAGCGTGAGATCGAGGTGGTGCGGACGCGCGAGCCCGGCGGCTCGACCGGCGCCGAGGAAATCCGCAACATCGCCCTGAACGGCGACGCGGGCCGCTGGTCGCCGCTGACCGAGACCCTGCTGATGTTCGCCGCCCGCAGCGACCATCTGGAGAAAACCATCCGCCCCGCGCTGGAGGCCGGCCGCTGGGTCGTCTGCGACCGCTTCGCCGATTCCAGCCGCGCCTATCAGGGCGCCGGCGGCGGCACGCCCGCCGACTTCATCGAGACCCTGGACGCGGCCATCGTCGGCGACACCCAGCCGGACCTGACGCTGATCTTCGACCTGCCGGTTGAGGTCGGTCTGGAGCGCGCCTTCGGGCGCGGCCTGTTCGAGACCCGGTTCGAGTCCAAGGGGCTGGCGTTCCACGAACGCCTGCGCCGCCGCTTCCTCGAGATCGCGCGCGAGAAGTCCGACCGCTGCGTGGTGATCGACGCCACCGGGGACGAGGAGGCGGTCGCCGCCCGCGTCTGGGCCGCCATCGAGAGCCGCCTGCTGTGAGCGAACATCCGCGCGACCGGTTCGACCTGATCCCGGACGCCGCCGCCGAGGCCGCCTTCGTCGATGCGCAGGCGCGCGGTCGGCTGCACCACGCCTGGCTGCTGTGCGGGGTCGAGGGCTCGGGCAAGTCCACCTTCGCCTATCGCGCCGCCCGCCGCCTGCTGGGTGCCGCGCCGAACCCGGCGCGCGGCCCGCTGGGCGCCGACCCCTACGATCCCGTCTCGCGTCAGATCGCGGCCCAGTCGCACCCGGACCTGCTGGTGCTGGAGCGGCTGGTCGAGGGCGGCAAGACCAAGAAATCGATCTCGGTCGATCAGGCCCGCGACCTGCCGGAGTTCTTCTCCAAGAGCCCGTCGCAGGCCCAGTATCGCGTCGCCATCATCGACGCCGCCGACGACCTGAACCTGAACGCCGCCAACGCCTTGCTGAAGGTTCTTGAGGAACCGCCGGAGCGGGGCGTGCTGTTCCTCGTCACCCATGCGCCGGGCCGTCTGCTGGCCACCATCCGCTCGCGCTGCCGCCGTCTGGCCTTCCCGGTCTGGCCGCAGCATGCGCTGGAGGAGATGGTCCGCAACCGCACCGGCGTCTCGTCGGCCGAGGCGTCGCGCATCGCCAACATGGCCGGCGGCTCGCCCGGTCAGGCGCTGGCCCTGGCCTCCGGGGCCACGCTGGAAGCCGACCAGATCGCCCAGGACTGGGTCAACGCCGATCAGGTGGATCGCGCCGAGGCTCTCGCCATCGCCGACAAATTCCGCGGGGCCGAGGGGCAGGACCGGTTCGAGACCCTGATGGATCGCCTGATCGCCGCCGTGAAGGTCCGGGCCATCGAGGAGGGGGCGTCCGGCGCCAAATGGGCCGATCTGTGGACCCGCCTGTCCGAGCTCCCTGACCGCACCGCCGCCATCAATCTGGACCGCGCCGACGTGCTGGCTGGGGCGCTGGCGGACCTGCAACGCACCAAGGCCGCCCGCGGATGATCATTGACAGCCACGTCAACCTGCACGCCCCCCAGTTCGACGAGGACCGGGACGAGGTCATCGCCCGCGCCCGCGAGGCCGGGGTGCAGATGATGGTCGAGATTTCGGACAAGCTGTCGACCTTCGAGGCCACCCACGGGCTGGCCATGGCTCATGACGACATCTGGTGCACGGTCGGCGTCCATCCGCACGAGGCCAAGGACTACACCGACCTGACCGCCGCCCGGCTGGTCGAGCTGGCGCAGCGCCCCCGCGTCGTCGGCATCGGCGAGTGCGGGCTGGACTTCCACTATGACCTCAGCCCGCGAGAGGCGCAGGCGGCGGTCTTCCGCCAGCATATCGAGGCCGCGCGCCTGACCGGCCTGCCGCTGGTGGTGCACACGCGCGAGGCGGACGAGGTCATGGCCGCCATTCTCGAGGAAGAACACGCGAGGGCGCCGTTCAAATTCCTCATGCACTGCTATACCAGCGGTCCGGAACTGGCTGAACGGGCTGCGAAACTGGGGGCATGGTTCTCGGTGTCGGGCATCGCCACCTTCAAGGCGGCGCAGGAGGTGCGCGACATCGTGGCCGTCATGCCCGCCGACCGGATCATCGTCGAGACCGACTGCCCCTATCTGGCGCCCATCCCGCATCGCGGCCGTCGCAACGAGCCCGCCTACGTCGGTCATGTGCTGGACAAGCTGGCCGAGATCCGGGGCTGGTCGCGCGACGAGGCCGAGGCGCGCACCACGGACGCCTTCTTCGCCCTGTTCGACCGCATTCCGCGTCCCGAGGGTCAGTGATGGAGCTGGAAGTCGTCATCCTGGGCAGCGGCTCCTCCGGGGGCGTGCCGCGCGGTGACGGCGACTGGGGCGCCTGTGATCCGGCCGATCCGAGGAACCGTCGCACCCGTTGCTCGGCCCTGATCCGTCGCCACGGAGCGGACGGGATCACCAGCGTCCTGATCGACACCTCGCCTGACTTGCGGGAACAGATGCTGGCGGCGCAGGTCCGGCACATCGACGCCGTCCTCTACACCCACGACCACGCCGACCAGACCCACGGCATCGACGACCTGCGCGTCTTCGCCCTGCGCGCCCGCCAGCGCATCCCGGCCTTCATGGACGCCCCGACGCGCGCGGCCCTGACCAGCCGGTTCGGCTATATCTTCGAGATGGTCGAGGGCTATCCGCCGATCCTCGATCTGCACGATGTCCCCCCGCATGGGACGCCCTGGTCCGTCTCCGGCGCGGGCGGGGATGTGCCCGTCGTCACCTTCGATCAGGCCCACGGCCCGATCCGCTCGGTCGGCTACCGCATGGGCGGCATCGCCTATTCCAGCGACGTGTCCGAGCTGGATGAGGCCGCCATCGAGGCAGTGCGCGGCTGCGATCTGTGGATCGTCGACGCCCTGCGCTGGACCGCCCACCCGACCCACGCCCATGTCGATCGGGCGCTGGACTGGATCGCACAGGCGCAGGTGAAGCGCGCCGTGCTGACGAACCTGCATATCGATCTGGATTACAAGGCCTTGTCGGCGGTTGTTCCGCCCCACGTCGAGGTCGCCTTCGACGGCTGGAGCGCCCGGATCTAGCTGTATCCGTTCAGCAACCGCGCCGCCTGCGGGGCGAAATAGGTCAGCACCCCGGCCGCGCCCGCGCGCTTGAAGGCGTGCAGGCTTTCCAGGATCGCCCGGTCCTCGTCCAGCCAGCCGTTGGCCATGGAGGCGCGCATCATCGAATACTCGCCGGACACCTGATAGGCGAAGGTCGGCAGCTTGAAGGTCTCCGAGACCCGCCGCACGATGTCGAGGTACAGCATCCCCGGCTTGACCATCACCGCATCCGCGCCTTCCGAGATGTCCATCGCCACCTCGCGCAGGGCCTCCTCGGTGTTGGCGTAGTCCATCTGATAGGTCTTCTTGTCGCCGCGCAGCTGCGTGGCCGAGCCCACGGCGTCGCGATACGGGCCATAGAAGGCCGAGGCGTATTTGGCCGCGTAGGACATGATCAGGGTGTCGTGGAAGCCATTGGCCTCCAGCGCCTCGCGGATCGCATAGACCCGGCCGTCCATCATGTCGGACGGCGCGACGATGTCGGCTCCGGCGTGGGCGTGGATGAAGGCCTGTTCGGCCAGCCGCTCCAGCGTCGCATCGTTCAGGATGCGGTCGCCCTCGACCACGCCGTCGTGGCCGTGGTCGGTGTAGCAGTCCAGTGCCACATCGGTCATGACGCCGATCTCCGGCACGGCGTCCTTGATGGCCTTGATGCAGTCGGGGATCAGGCCGTCCGGATCGGTCGCCCCGGTCCCGACGCCGTCCTTGATCGAAGCATCGACATTGGGGAACAGCGCCAGCAGCGGAATGCCCAGCGCGTGGGCTTCCTTCGCGGCCTCGGCGGCGGCCTTTGGCGACAGGCGCGACACGCCCGGCATCGAGGCCACCGGCACCCGGTCTTCC
>JAVHYH010000087.1 GCA_031119155.1 Brevundimonas sp. | reverse complement strand
TGCTGACGCCGCCCGAGCCGCTGACGCTGCCCGAAGCCTCACGCCCGCCGACGCTGGCCGAGCCGCCGACGCCGCCCTGGCCGCCGGCCGAAACCGAGTTCACGGTCGAGCCCACCGTCGAGGCGGCGGCGTCTCCGGCGGCGCGACCCCGCTCGGCGGCCGCGGCGGCGGTGCGTTCAGCCCGGGCGCGGACCCGCTCGGCGCGACGCTCGGCGGTGGCGCGGGCGCGTTCGGTGCGGGCGACCGTGGCGTCCACGCGGTCCCGGGCGAAGTCGCTGTCCAGATTTCCGGTCAGGCCGCCCGAACCGGCGCCGCCCAGCGAACCGCCGATCCCGCCGACCGATCCACCGATCGAGCCGCCCAGGTTGCCGCCCAGTCCGCCTCCGATCTGGCCGCCCGCGATCTGGGCGTTGGCGGCGCCGGCGGTCAGGGTCAGGGCGAAGGCGGCGGCGGTGATCATCAGGGTCTTGCGCATCGTATCTCTCCTGCGAAAGGGTCCGGGCGAAATCGCCCTCGCAGGGTCCAACGACGGGGCTTCCCGGATTCATCCCGGCCCCCGAAAAAAGTTCTGAAAAAAGTTCAGCGGGCCAGCTGGCCCCGCGCCCCGACCGCCGCCGGGGCGGTCCTCAGCGCGGCTCCGACCACGCCCCGGCCATAGACCGGGTCTGGCCCGGTGGCCCCTTCGTCCGTCGCCGTGCGAGCCAGAGCCTCCACATCCCCGCCGTTGCGCGCCAGCATCCCGGCCACCAGCGGCGCGGCGAACGAGGCGCCCCGCACCGTGACCCAGCCCCGTCCGCCCGCCGCCGCCATGTCCGCCCCCGGCGCGGCGAAGTCCACCTGCGGCCCGCGCCCGGCCTCGGGCAGCACCCGGTTGCGCCCATTCACCGCCGTCACCCCGACCACGCCCGGGTAGCTGGCCGGGAACAGGGGCGGGGCGGCCGGGCCGTCATTGCCCACGGCGGCCACCACCGTCATCCCCCGCTGCCGCGCGCGGGCCACCGCCGCCTCGACCAGCCCATTGCGCGGCCCGACCAGGCTGATGTTGACCACCCGCACATTCTGCCCGCTCAGCCAGCTCAGCGCCGCCGCCACCGCCGTGGCCGAGCCGCCGCTGTTCGATCCGCCATAGACGTCGGCGGCGTACAGGCCGGCTCCCGGCGCGGCGCTGTGAAAGCCCTGCGCCCGTCCGACCAGCAGCGAGGCCACCGCCGTCCCGTGCGGGGCGGGCCGCGCCGCCCCGACGAAGCCCCGCGTCTGCACGCTGGCCCCCGCCAGCGCCGGATGACCCGCATCCACGCCCGTATCGATCAGCCCGATCCTCAGCCCGCCGCCCTGCACCGGCGCCCCGGCGCCTCCCGTCGTCGCGGTCGCCGCCCCGCCCATCTCTCCGGCGGGCGCATGCACATGGTTGAAGGCGTAGTCGCCCTCCGGATCCAGCGCCTCCAGCCGCGCCATCGCCCGCGCCAGCGACAGGCGCCGGGGCGGGGCCAGCACCGTCGTGGTCAGGTCCAGTTCCTCCAGCCGCTCCTCGCGCACCACGGTGAAGCCCTCGGCCAGCGCCGCCGCACGCGCGGCCGGGCTCATGGCCACCGCCACGATCTCGGCCCGGACGGCGGGCCAGCCGTCCGGAGCCAGCTCCAGCGCCCCGTCCGAGCGTCGCACCAGATCGCGGAACCGGTCCGGCGCCGCCACCGCCGCGCCCAGCCGGTCGCGCACCTGTCCGCCCAGCCGCTCCACCTCTCCGGGCAGCCGCCCGGGCAGCTCGCCGACGCTGTCCGGCAACGACGGCAGTTGTCCGCCGCCGGGCAGACCGACGACCTGCGCCTGCGCGGGCGCGGGCGCCGCCAGACCGGCCCCGGACAGGGCCGCGCCGCACAGCATCAGGATCAGGAAACGGGGCTTCATCGGCGCCTCCAACGCATCAATCGAATGAAAGGCCATTGGCGATGGCCCGACAATGGATGAAACGTCAGGGCCGGGACGTTTCATCCCCCATGACCGGAGTTTGCCCTTGGACGCCTTTCAGACGGAGCTGGTGCAGCTGTTGCCCCGCCTGCGCCGGTTCGCGCGCGCCGTCTGCCGTTCCGACGCCGACGCGCAGGATCTGGTCCAGGCCACGGTCGAGCGGGCCCTGCTCAAGCGGTCGGGCTGGACGCCCGGGACGCGGCTGGACAGCTGGGTGTTCACCATCATGAGGCGGATGCACATCGACGACGCCCGGTCCAAGACGCGCTGGGGCAAGGTTCTGACGCCCGAGGACGATCTCACCCCCAACGTCGCCGACGCGGCGCAGGCGGGCGAGGCCCTGCGCGCCGACGCCATGGCGGTTCAGGCCGCCGTCCGCGCCCTGCCGGACGACCAGCGGCTGGCCGTGGCGCTGGTCCTGATCGACGGCCTGTCCTACGCCGAGGCCGCCGCCGTGCTGGGCGTCCCGGCGGGCACATTGACCAGCCGTCTGGTGCGTGGCCGCCAGACCCTCCTCCAGACCCTGGCCGAACAGGGAGTGACCGCATGACCCACTTCGACGACGAAACCCTGATGCGCCGCGTCGACGGCGAGCTGACGCCCGAACAGGGCGCGGCCATCGACGCCGCCGCCGCGACCGATCCGGCGCTGGCCGAACGGCTCGCCGCTCTGCGGTCCCTGCGCACCCTGACGCGCGAGGCCTTCCCGGCCGAGGCCGATCCCCGCGACGATGCGCTGGCCGCCCTGATCGCCGGAAGCGTCTCCGTATCGTCCGCGCGCGGTCCGTCCTGGGCCGACCGTCTCAAGGCCGCCTTCGCCCCGGCGGTGCTGCCGGTCTGGGCCGCCGGGGCCGCCGCCGCCTTCGTGCTGGGCCTGATGGTCGGCGGTCCCGCCGGTTCGGACGGCTTTGTGGTCGGACCGCAGGGCCAGATCGCCGACGCCACCCTGACCCGCGTACTGGACCAGCGGCTGGCCGGGCAGGGCGCCGACGATCAGGGCCGCGCCGTCGGCCTGACCTTCCGCGACGATCAGGGCCGCTGGTGCCGCACCTTCAGCGCCGGCGAAGCCGGGGTCGCCGGTCTGGCCTGCCGTCAGCAGGACCGCTGGGCCGTTCAGGCGCTGGCGCCCTTCACCGCCGCCGGTCCCGACGCCATCCGCACCGCCTCCGCCGACATCCCGGCGCCGGTTCTGGCCGCGGTGGACGCCGCCCAGGCCGGGGACGTCCTCGACGCCGCCGCCGAGGCGCGGGCGCGGGACGCCGGCTGGCGCTAGACCGACCAAAGCTCTGCCTTACGGGCATTTAACTGGCCGTCCGCATCGACCCCCTGCACAACCGGATCCGCCCCGGCGTTCGGGGATGTGCTTGTGGAGTGAAGCGTATGCGTATCGGTGGACTGATGCTGGCGGCGGCCCTGACGGGGATCGGTCTGACGGGATGCGCGACGACCCGTTATCCGACGATGACCGGCCCGTCCTCGGCGGAACTGGCGGGCATGACCTGCGCCCAGCTGGCGACGGAAGAGACCGCCGTGGCGACCACCGAGCGCCAGATCGCCGAGATCGCCGCCAACGGCCGCGCCGCCGACGGCTCCACCCCGATCCTCTATTCGACGTCCCGCCCCGACGCCGATCGCGCCATCCAGACCCGCCGCGCCGCCCTGTCCGAGGCCGCCGCCGCAAAGGGCTGTTCGCGCTGAGCCATCCTAATCTGTTCGGCCAAGGTGTTGATCCGAAGGGCTAAACGCTTCGGATCAGCGACCTGAACCATCACCCCTCCCGAGGCGTGGGAGAATAGGGGGATGAAAGAGGCCGATCAGAACAGCGCCAAAAGCGAACGCCGGGTTCGCCGTGAAGAAGTGCGGCTGGAGATGGCCTTCCACTTCGACTGCGGTGATCCCGACGTGACCCTCGATTCCATCGAGGAGGGCATGGCGAGCGCGGCGGGCGAGGGGCGGGTGGACGACTTCGGTCGCCTCGGTCGTGCGGGCATGATCGCCTTGCGCTTCTGGCAGGCGCGTCGGCGCCATCACGGCAAGCCGGTGGTCAGCGCGACCGCCGCTCAGCCGCCGGAAGCTGAACCCGACCCGGAGCCTGAACCGGCCCCGCCGCTTGAGCTCCGCCCCGCCCAGACGCCGCCCGAGTCCCTGCCCAACGGCGACCCCTGGCGGACATGGCTGTTCCTCGGCGGGCGTGGCGCGGGCAAGACCCAGGCGGGCGCCGAATGGCTGGCCGATCAGGCCGAGGCGCTGGGACCGGGCGGGCGTCTGGCGCTGGTCGGGCCGACGCATCACGACGTGCGCGAGGTGATGATCGAGGGCGTCTCGGGCATCCGCAACCTGCCGCGCTGGACCGACGCCACCCGCCCGAAATACGAAAGCTCGCGCCGTCGCCTGACCTTCGCCAACGGCTGCATGGCCTACGCCTTCTCGGCCGAGGATCCCGACAGCCTGCGCGGCCCGCAATTCTCCGCCGCCTGGGCCGACGAATTCTGCGCCTGGCGCCCCACCGGCGCCCGCGGCGCCGCCGAAACGCTGGCCCTGCTGCGGATGGGGCTCCGGTTGCCGGGGGCGGTGAAAGCAAACGCACCGGGGCGCTACGCCTATGCTCACCTCTCCACCGAAGGTGGGGAGGGGGACCATCCGGAGCCTTCGGCGAAGGATGGTGGAGGGGGCGGCGCAGATGTCAGACATCCCCCACGCCTCCTCATCACCACCACCCCGCGCCCGATGCGCGCCCTGGTCCGGCTCAAGGACGAGGCCTCCTGCGCCCTGACCCATGCGGGCAGCGCCGACAACGCCGACCATCTGGCCCCCGGCTTCATCGAAGGCCTCCGCGATCTCTACGGCGGCACCCGCCGCGAGGCGCAGGAGCTGGAAGGAAAGATCGTCGACCTCGACGGCGCCCTGTTCACCGCCGAAATGATGGCGCGGGCCAGACTTCCCTCTCCCGATGGGAGAGGGCTTGAGCGCACGGCGGCGTCAGCCGACGTCCTTGCGCGAAAGGGTGAGGGTCGATCGTCTGAGGGTCGGCTTACGCCAACTGACACAGCCGACCCTCATCCGACGGGGCTCCGCCCCGCCACCTTCTCCCATCGGGAGAAGGAAGCAGGTTATGAACGCATCATCGTCGCCATCGACCCGCCCGCCACGGCGTCCGGGGACGCCTGCGGCATCATCGCGGCCGCCTCGCGTCGCCGCCCCGACGGGGTGCGCGAGGCGGTGGTGCTGGCCGACCGCTCGGCCCACGGCCTGTCGCCCGAGGAATGGGCCCGCCGCGCCGTGGCCCTGGCGCGCGAGGTCAACGCCGCCAGCATCGTCGCCGAGGTCAACCAGGGCGGCGATATGGTCACCTCGGTGCTCAAGGCGGTGGATCGCCCGCTTCCTGTCCGCACCGTGCGCGCGACGAAGGGCAAGATGCTGCGCGCCGAACCGGTCGCCGCCCTCTACGAGCAGGGCCGTGTCCGCCACGCCGGGATGTTCGATGCGCTGGAGGAGGAGTTGATGCTGCTCGGTGCCGAACTGGGCGAAGGCTCCCTCGACCGCGCCGACGCCCTCGTCTGGGCCGTCACCGACCTGCTGATCGACCGCCCCGGCGAGCGCGGGCCGCGGATCCGGCAGCTGTGAGACTGCATGCGGCGTATTGCCCGAATACGGAGGAACGGATCGCCACGGCCCGGCTTCGGGGTTGTCGGACCCCTTGCCGATACGCTTTAACCCCTTCGCCTTCCCAATCGGACCGCTGGAGCCCGAGACGATGACCCGTACCCTTTCCCTCGCCGCAGCGGCCGCCGCCGCCCTCAGCCTGGTCGCCGGCGCGGCCGTCGCGCAGGACTTCCGCGCCCTTGCCCGTCAGGACCTGCAGGCTGCTCACGACGAGCTGGCCGCCAACCACCCGGCCGCCGTCGTCGGCGGTCAGGCCAGCACCGAGTTCCGCGCCTGGCTGGACACCGGCCTGCAGGACGCGCTGGCCAAGGCGAACAGCGCCAACAGCGGCGACGCCCACGCCTATCTGCTGCGCTACTACGCAGCCGGTTTCCGCGATTCGAACATTTCGATCTATCCGACCTATGAAGGCCTCGGCCCGTATTTCGGCACCTCGTGGGCCGGCTTCTCGACCGGCTGGCGCGGCGGCAAATATGTCGTCACCTACGTCAAGCCCGGCGTGCGCGGCTCCACCGTCCCGCGCGTCGGCGACACGGTGGTGTCCTGCAACGCCACCCCGATCGACGAGTTCGCCCGCGCCAAGCTGGATCGCTGGGAAGGCGATCTGAACACCGAGGCCGGCCGCGTCTCCTCGGCGCCCTATCTGACCTGGAACCGCAACAACCCGTTCGTGAACGGCGTGCCCTCGGTCTGTGAGTTCCAGACCGGAAACCGTCGCGCTCGCGCCATCACCCTGCAGCCCGTGCCGCTGGTCGCCGGGGATCTGGAAGCCGCCTACCGCGCCACCGTCTACACCGCCCCGTCGACCCCGCTGTCGATCGAGACGGTGAACGGCCGTCCGTGGATCAACGTCCACTCCTTCGCAGATACGGCCGGCTGGGACGCCTTCGAAGGCCAGGTCGAAAGCCAGGCGGCGGCGCTGCGCGGTCCGCAGGGCTTCGTGCTCGACCTTCGCGCCGCCCGCGGCTCGGGCGCGCTGAACTCGGCCTCCCGCGGCTACGGCCTCGCGAACCTCATCTGGACCGAGGCCTTCACCGCCAGCCGTCAACCGCAGGCCGGGGCCATCACCTATCGCGCCACCCAGGGCAATCGCGACTGGTTCGCCACCGCCCTGGGCCTGATGAACGCCGATCCGCGCTACGCCGCCCAGGCCCCGGCGCTGGTGACCCAGATGCAGGAGATCGTCGCGGGCTTCGACGCCGCCATCGCCGCCGGCCAGACGACCTTCCAGGTGCAGGGCCGCGCCGTCGCCGCCGACACCGGCGCGCCGAACCCGGTTCAGGGTCCGGTCGTGGTGCTGGTGGACGGCGGCTGCTCGGGCGGTTGCCTGGACACCCTGGACCTGGTCTCCAAGCTGCCGAACGTCCGCATCGTCGGCGCGCAGACCGCCACGGACTCGATCTTCATCGAGCAGACCAACCATCGCCTGCCGTCGAACTACGCCGAGCTGAGCTACGGTCACAAGGCCTGGACCGAGCGTCCGCGCGCCAACAACACCGCCTATGTGCCGGCCGCCGGCCTGACCTACACCGGCGACCCGGTGGACGAGACCGCCGTCCGCGCCTGGGTCGGCACGCTGTTCGGCGGCTGATCGCCGGACGCTGACTGAAACGAGGGGCCGGGCGGGAGACTGTCCGGCCCCTTTGCCTTCCGCCCCCTCGCTTCCTATCTCGGACCCATGACCGACACCCATCGCTCCCCCTCCGGATATGACCTGACGCCGCCGACCGAGGCCGAGCGCGAGCGGCTGGAGGCGGACCTGACGGCCGAGGAGGCCCGGGTCCTGCTGTCCCACGGCACCGAGGCGCCCTTCTGCGGCGTCCTGCTGGGCGAGAAGCGGGCCGGGGTCTTCTGCTGCCGCGAGTGCGGCCTGCCCCTGTTCCGCGCGACGACCAAGTTCGAGAGCGGCACCGGCTGGCCCAGCTTCACCCAGCCGGTGGACGAGACCCACGTCACCGCCATCACCGACACCAGCTACGGCATGGTGCGCACCGAGACGGTCTGCGCCCGCTGCGGCGGCCACCAGGGCCACGTCTTCCCCGACGGCCCGCCGCCCACCGGCCTGCGCTACTGCATCAACTCGGTGGCGCTGGAGTTCGTCCCCGAGGGACAGCCGCTGCGCGACCCGTTGCACCGCGGAGACGGAACCGCCTGACCTTCGCCGCAATCCCGTCTAGTCTGACGGGCGTACAGGGAGTGAGTGGATGATCATATCGGCCCTTGCCTTCGCGGCGGCGCTCGCCGCCGGCGATCCCGACGAGGTGGTGACCACGGCGCCCGCCACGGTCGTGGACCTGACCGCCTCGACCGGCCCGGTCGCGCCCAGCGCCGAAGGCGCGGCCCGGCAGGCCGTGGAGACGCAGGCGCACGGGCTGACCACGGGCCAGCAGATCGACCGCTGGATCTCCAGCCGCAACCCCGAGGCCGTGCCCTACGCCTCCGACGACGACGGCGGCCTGGCGGAGCCCGAGCGGCGCATCCGGGGCGAGCTGATGGCCGGGATCGGCACCGGCGGCTACCGGGACTACGGCGTGTCCATGACCCTGCCGCTGGGCGAGACCGGGACCCTCGGCTTCAGCTACCGCAAGGTCGAGAACGGCTACGGCTATGGCTACGGCGGTCCCTACGGGCTCGACTACGGCTACCCCTATTTCAACGACGGCGGCTACGCCTTCCCGGGGCGTCGCGACCCGGAGGCGGCGCTGGAGCACGAGCGCCGGCTGTCCCGGCCCGGCGGTCTTCCGCGCGGCAGCCTGTCGCCCTTCCCCTCGGTGGACAGCCGCTTCTGAGATCAGGGCCCGGTCCGATGGACCGGGCCCTTCTCGTTTCAGGCCTTCCGCCGTCCCAGCGAGGCCAGCACCGGCAGGACGATCAGGGTCAGCAGGGTGGCCGTGGTCAGGCCGCCGATGACCACGGTGGCCAGCGGCTTCTGCACCTCGGCGCCGGGGCCCCACGCAAACGCCATGGGGATGAAGCCCAGCACCGCCACCAGAGCCGTGGTCAGCACCGCCCGCAGGCGGCTGGTCGCGCCGTTCAGGGCCGCCTGAACCGGAGGCTCCCCGTCGGCCAGCCGCTGCTGGATCGCCTGCATCAGCACCAGCCCGTTCAGGGTGGCGACCCCCGACACGGCGATGAAGCCCACCGCCGCCGAGATCGACAGGGGCATGCCTCTGGCCGCCAGCGCCAGCGCGCCGCCGACGAGGGCGAGAGGTACTCCGGCGAAGACCAGCGCCGCGTCCCTGAGCGAACGCAGGGCAAGGAACAGCAGGCCGCCGATGGTCAGGAAGACCAGCGGCACGATCAGGGCCAGTCGGCTGGAGGCCCGCTCGAGGTTCTCGAACTGGCCGCCCCAGTCGAACCAGCCGCCCGCCGGGGGCTGGACCGCGGCCATCTCGCGCCGGGCCTCGGCGACGAAACCGCCCAGGTCGCGTCCGCGGACATTGGCCTGCACGATGATCCGGCGCTTGCCGTTCTCGCGGCTGATCTGGTTGGGACCTTCCGCCGCCTCGAAGCGGGCGACCGAGGAGAGGGGGATGGTCGGGGCGCCCGGCTCGGACTCCTCGGGCATGACCGGCAGCTGGGCCATGACCGACGGGTCGTTCCGCAGGGCGTCGTCCAGCCGGACCACCACGTCGAAGCGACGGTCGCCCTCCATCACCTGACCCGCCGTCTGGCCGGCCAGACCGATGGCGAGGGCGTCGGCGGCGTCGGAGGCGTGGATGCCCTGGGCCGCCGCGATGGTGCGGTCCACGCGGGCGGTCAGGGTCGGCTGGCCCGAGACCTGTTCGACCCGAACATCGGCGGCCCCGTCGATGCCGCGCAGGACCGTGGCCACCTGTTCGGCGGTGCGGGTCATGGCCTCGAAGTCGTCGCCATAGACCTTGACCGCCACGTCGGAGCGGACCCCGGCGATCAGCTCGTTGAACCGCATCTGGATGGGCTGGGTGAACTCGTAGTTCTGGCCGGGGAGGTGGCTGAGGGCCTCCTCCATCCGCTCCACCAGCTCGGCCTTGGGCAGGGACGGGTCGGGCCAGTCCTTGCGGTCCTTCAGCATGACGAAGGTGTCCGAGATGGACGGCGGCATGGGGTCCGACGCGACCTCGGCGGTGCCGGTGCGGGTGAAGACCCGTTCGACCTCGGGCATGGCCTTCAGCGTCGTCTCGACGCGGAACTGCATGGCCTGCGACTGCTCCAGCGAGGTCGAGGGCACCCGCAGGGCCTGCACGAGGATGTCGCCCTCATCCAGCTGGGGCACGAACTCCGAACCCAGCGTGGCGAAGGCGAGGGCGCCCGCCGCCAGCGCCCCGACCGCGCCGCCGATGACCAGACGGGGCCGATGCAAGGCCTTTTCCAGCAGGGGGGCGTAGCGGTCGCGGACGGCGCGGCTGAGCTTCGTCTCGCCGTCCTCATGCCCGGCCTTCGGTTCACGGACCCAGATGGCGGTCAGGGCCGGGACGAAGGTGAAGCTGAGGATGAAGGCGCCTAGAAGGGCCAGCATGACGGTGGCGGCCATCGGGCCGAACATCTTGCCCTCGACGCCCTCGAACATCAGCAGGGGGGCATAGACCAGCAGGATGATGGCCTGACCGAAGGCGGCGGGCCGGGCCATCTCGCGAGCGGCGCTGGCGGCGATGGTCAGACGCTGTTGCAGGGTCAGGGCGATGCCCAGACGCTGTCGCTCCAGTGACAGGCGGCGCAGGGTGTTCTCGACCACCACCACGGCCCCGTCGACGATCAGGCCGAAGTCCAGCGCGCCGAGGCTGAGCAGGTTGGCGCTGATGCCGAAGCGGTTCATCGCCGTGGCCGCGAAGAGGAAGCTGAGCGGGATGACCAACGCGGTGATCACGGCAGCCCGGACGTTGCCGAGCGCGAGGAACAGCACGGCGATGACCAGCGCCGCGCCGAGGACCAGATTGTGCTCGACCGTGCCGATGGTGGCCTCGACCAGCGCGGTGCGGTCCAGCACCGGTCGGATGACGACGCCGGGCGGCAGGCTGGGCTGGATGGCCTCGACCTTTTCGCCGACCCGTCTGGCGACCTCGCGCGAGTTCTCGCCTTGCAGCATCAGGGCGGCGCCGAGGACGGTCTCGTGGCCGTCCGAGCTGGCCGAGCCGAGGCGGGGCGCGCGGCCGATCTCGACCACGGCCACATCGGAGACCCGGACCACCTGACCGTTGCGGTTCAGGATGGGGGTGGCGGCCAGTTCGTCGAGCGTGCGGATGCGGGCGTCGGCGCGCACGATCCACGCCTCGCCGGCCTTGTTGACGTAGCCGGCGCCGGCGATGCGGTTGGCGTGCTCCAGAGCCTGAACCAGCTGCACCAGACCCACGCCATAGGCGGCGAGGCGGGCGGGGTCCGGATGGACGGCGTATTCCTTCACATAGCCGCCCTGAACGTCGATCCCGGCCACGCCGTCGACTCCGCGCAGCTGGGGCGCGACGATCCAGTCCTGGATGGTGCGGAGGTAGGTCGCCTTCTCGGCGTCCGTGGTCAGGCGCTCGCCCTCGGGGGTGACATAGACCGCCCCTTCATTGGCGGCGGGGCCGGTCAGCTCCAGCGTCCAGATGAAGACCTCGCCCAGACCGGTGACGACCGGGCCCATGGTCGGGGCGACACCTTCGGGCAGGTCCTCGCGGGCGTCCTGCATCCGCTCATTGACCAGATTACGGGCGAACCAGATGTCGGTGCGATCGGTGAAGACGGCGGTGATCTGGGAGAAGCCGTGGCGGGACAGGGAGCGGGTCTCGACGAGGCCCGGCATGCCGCTGAGCGCGGTCTCCAGCGGGAAGGTGACCTGCCGTTCGACCTCCTCCGGCCCCAGGGCGGGGGCGACGGTGGTGATCTGGACCTGCCGGTTGGTGATGTCCGGCACGGCGTCGATGGGCAGGCGCACGAGCTCGCGCACGCCCACGGCGGCCCACAGGACGGCCAGGACGATGATCAGCCAGCGGTGACGGACCGCGGCGTCGATGATGCGGTTCAGCATGGTCAGTGTCCGTGCTCCGCCTCGCCCTTGGCCAGTTCGGCCTTGAGCACGAAGGCGCCGGTTCCGGCGATGCGTTCGGAGCCGGTCAGGCCCGAGAGGATCTCGGTGCGGCCCCCGGCGGTGGCGCCGGTGGTGACGGGTCGGGCGCGGAAGCCCTCGCCCTCGCGCACGAAGACGGAGGGGACGCCCTCGACGGTCTGCACCGCCTCGGCGGGGACGGTCAGACCGTTTCCGCCGCCGACGGGGAGGCGGGCGGACAGGACGGTGCCGGGCGCCGGCGCACTGCCAGTGGCGGCGGCGCGAATGGTGGCGGTGCCGCCTTCGGTCGCGGGGGCGACGGCGATGACCACGGCCTCCAGCGTCTGGTCGTCGGCGGTCTCGGCGCTGAGCCGCGATCCCGGAGCCAACAGGCGGGCGGCGGCGGGCGGGGCGTCGAAGACCAGTTCAGAGCGGCCGGTGTCGGCGATCTCGGCCACCTGAAGCGCTTCCTGATGCAGGACCACGCCGGGGGCGGCGATCAGGCGGGTGACGACGCCGTCCGACGGGCTGCGGACGACGACGACGCCGTCGCCGCCCGGATTGCCGAAGGCGGCGACGCGGGCGCGGGCCGAGCGCAGCCGAGCCTCGGCGGAGCGGGCTTCGGCGCGCGTCACGTCGAGCCGGGCGCGGGGCATGTAGCCGCGCTCGAACAGGGTCTCGTCGCGGGTCAGGGCGGCGCGGGCGGCCTCGGCCTCGGCGGCGGCGGTGTCCGCGTCGGCGCGGGCGGCGGCGCCTTCCGGGCTGCGCAGGGTGACCAGCAC
>JAVHYH010000086.1 GCA_031119155.1 Brevundimonas sp. | reverse complement strand
ATCAACCGGGGCAACTCGGGCGGCCCGACCTTCGACATCTACGGGCGAGTCATCGGCGTGAACTCGGCCATCCTGTCGCCGTCGGGCGGCTCGGTCGGCATCGGCTTCGCCATCCCCGCCTCGACCGCCAAGCCGATCACCGACCGCCTGATGCGCGGCGAGACGATCGAGCGCGGCTACCTCGGCGTCCAGATCGGCCCGATCGATCGCGAGTGGGTCCAGTCGCTGGGTCTCGAGAGCCGCGACGGCGCCTATGTCGTCAGCGTCACGCCGGGCGGTCCGGCCGCGCGCGGCGGCCTGCAGCAGGGCGACGTGGTCCTGACGCTGAACGGCGAGAAGGTGCGCGACGGCAACGACCTGACCCGCCGGGTCGGTCAGGCGCGTCCGGGCGACAACCTGCGCCTCGAGGTGTGGCGTGATGGTCGTCGCCAGACCCTCAACGTCCGCTCGGGCACCCGTCCGTCGGCGGCGGAACTGAACGCTGAAGGCGCCGAGGCTCCGGGCGCCGAGCCCACCCCGGGCGGCGCCGCAGCGGGCGCTACGGTCGGCGGTCTGACCGTCGCCCCGATCAGCCCGACCCTGCGTCAGCGTTACGAGATCCCTGCCAACGTGAACGGGGTTGTGATCACCCAGAGCGGGACCGGCGACAATCGCGCCTATCAGCCCGGTTTCGTCATCATGCGCGCCGGCCAACGGGCCGTGACCTCGGTCGCGGACTTCCAGGCGGCGGTGCAGGCCGCCCGCTCGGCGGGGACCGGTGTCTTCATCCTGGTCTGGACGCCGCAGGGCAATGTGCCGACGGTTCTGGAACTTCCGAAGTCTGAATAAGGCTTAACTGACGGGATCGCCGCCGATGCGCTAACATCGGCGGCGATTTTGCATTCAGGGGCTGATTCCATGCGCATTCTGGTTGTCGAGGACGACGCCGAGGCCGCGACCGCCATGGTCCGGGGGCTGACCGAGGCCGGTCACGACACGACCCACGCCGTCGACGGCGCCTTCGGTCTGCTGGAGGCCCAGAAGGGTGGCTATGACGTCTATGTCGTGGACCGGATGATGCCGCGCCTCGACGGGATCGGCATGGTCGAGACCCTGCGCAAGGACGGCGACCAGACCCCGGTGCTGTTCCTGTCGGCGCTGGGCGAGGTCGAGGACCGCGTCGTGGGCCTGAAGGCCGGCGGCGACGACTATCTGGTCAAGCCCTACGCCTTCGCCGAACTGATCGCCCGCGTCGAGGCCCTGTCGCGCCGTCGCGAAACCGGCTCGGTCGCCACCATGCTGAAGGTCGGCGATCTGGAGATGAACCTCATCGCCCGCACCGTGCACCGCGCCGGTCAGGAGATCGACCTGCAGCCGCGCGAGTTCCAGCTGCTGGAGTTCCTGATGCGCCACGCCGGCCAGTCGGTGACCCGCACCATGCTGCTGGAGAAGGTGTGGGAGTATCATTTCGACCCCCAGACCAACGTCATCGACGTCCACATCAGCCGCCTGCGCGCCAAGATCGACAAGGGCTTCGACAAGGCCATGCTGCAGACGGTTCGCGGGGCGGGATACCGGCTGGAGGCGTAGAGCCTCCGTATGAAGCTTCCCTCGCTCCTTCGCCGCACGCCCTTCCGGCTGACGCTGCTGTTCGTCGCCCTGTTCGCAGCGGCGGCGAGCGCGGTGCTGGCCTATGTCTATATCGCCTCGGCCAATGAGGCGCGGGCCAAGACCCAGACGGACGTGACGACCGAGTATGAGGTGCTGACCGGCATCTACCGCGAGCGGGGCGCGAATGCCCTGAACGCCGCGCTGGTGGACCGGACGATCCGGGGCGGGCCTTACCTCTACATCCTGATGGACCCCGACGGCGGGCTGATCACCGGCAATCTGACCGAGTCGCCCATCGACATCGTTCCACGCGGTCAGGGCGACGGCGGGATCGTCCCGACCTGGCAGACCTTCACCTACACCGACAATGACGCCAGCGGTCGGGTGACCCGGCCCCAGTCGCTGGGCGTGCAGGCGCGGCTGTCGGGCGGCGAGGTGCTGTTTGTCGGTGAATCGATGGGCGACACCGAGGCCTATCTGTCCCGGCTGACCCAGGCCCTGTGGGCGGCGATGGGCATCGTCCTGCTGCTGGGTCTGGCCGGCGGGCTGCTGGTCAGCCGCAATCTGGAACGCGCCATGGGGCGACTGAAGACCGTCGTGACGGCGGTTCAGGACGGCGACCTGAAGGCCCGCGCCACGGTCCGCAACACGGGCGACGAGTGGGACGAGCTGGGGCAGGGGCTGAACGGCATGCTGGATCAGCTGGAGGGCTCGATGGCCTCCATCCGCCACGCCGGCGACGCCATCGCCCACGACCTGCGCTCGCCCCTGACCCGCATGCGGGCCAAGCTGGAAGTCGCGCTGATCGACGCCGAGGCGGGCAAGATCGACGGCACCGAGGCGCTGGAGCTGGCCCTGTCCGAGGCCGACGACCTGCTGAAGACCTTCAACACCGTTCTGGCCATCGCCCGCCTGCAGGCCGCTGCCGGATCGGGCCGCATCCCGGACCCGGCCCTGTTCGACGCCGCCGATCTGGCCGCCGACATGGCCGAGCTCTATGAGCCGGCCAGCGAGGACAAGGGGCTGGAGTTCTCGTCCGAGATCGAGCGCGGCCTGATGGTCAACGCCAACCAGCCCTTCCTGGCGCAGGCGCTGGCCAACATCATCGACAACGCCATCAAATACACCCCGGTCGGCGGGGCGGTCATGCTGCGCGCGCGTCGTCGTTCGTCCGGGGAGATCGAGTTCTCGGTCACTGACACCGGGCCGGGCGTGCCGGAGGAGGATCGCGAACGGGTCATCCAGCGCTTCGTCCGTCTGGACAACAGCCGCACCGAGCCGGGCTCGGGTCTGGGCCTGTCGCTGGTCGGCGCGGTGATGGAGGCCCACAGCGGGCGCATCACCCTGGACGAAGGTCCGGGCGCCTTCGAGGGATCCGGGCCGGGCCTGCGCGTGGCGCTGGTGCTGCCGGCGGCGGAGGCATGAGCCCAGCCGCCCTGAACGCCTGCGGCCCGGTCGTGGACGCCGATGCGGCGGCACGGGCGCACGAGCGTCTGTCCGAAGCCGCCGTTGAAGGGGGCTGGACCGATCTGCTAGAGGCCCACTGGCCCGCGCTGGCGCCGGTCTTCGCCGGGTCGCCCTATCTGTTCGGTCTGGCGCGGCGCTGGCCCGACATCCTGCGAAATCTGCTGGAGCAGGGGCCGGACGCGCGGCTGGCCGATGTGCTGGCGCGGACCAACGCCCTGACCGGCGGCGCCGACGATCTGCGCGCGCCGCTGCGGCGGCTGAAGGGCGAGCTGCATCTGCTGACGGCCCTGGCCGATCTCGGCGGGCTGTGGAGCCTCGATCAGGTGACCGGCGCCCTCAGCCGCTTCGCCGACGCCTCGGCCCGCGCGGCGCTGGCGGCGGTGGCCCATGACCAGCGCGAGCGGGGCAAGCTGATCTCCGCCGCCGACGACAAACGCGGTCCGGTGCCTGGCCTGTTCGGTCTGGCCATGGGCAAGCATGGCGCGGACGAGCTGAACTATTCGTCCGACATCGACATCAGCCTGTTCTGGGATCCGGACGTGCTGGCCCCTGCGCTGGCCGACGGCGTCGAACCGCAGCGCTTTCTGGACCGGTTGGGTCACGCCTTCGCCACCCTGATGCAGGAGCGGACCGGCGACGGCTATGTGTTCCGCGTCGACCTGCGCCTGCGGCCCGATCCGTCGTCGACCCCGCCGGTGGTCCCGGTCCCCTTCGCCCTGACCTACTATGAGGGCGTCGGCCAGAACTGGGAGCGGGCGGCCTTCATCAAGGCGCGGGCCATGCTGGGCGACCCGAAGGCGGGCAAGGCCTTCCTGAAGGCGCTGGTCCCCTTCATCTGGCGGCGCAGTCTCGACTATCCGGCCATCCTCGACATCCAGTCGATCAAGCGACAGATCCACGTCCACAAGACCGGCGAGGGGCTGGAGGCCGCGGGCGCGAACCTGAAGCTGGGACGCGGCGGCATTCGCGAGATCGAGTTCTTCGCCCAGACCCAGCAGCTGATCCTCGGCGGTCGCGATGCGAAGCTGCGCACGCCGCGCACGGTGGACGCCCTCGCCGCCCTGCGGGACGCCGGCCATATCGAGGCCGGGGTCTGCGAGGAGCTGACCGCCGCCTATGTCGAACTGCGCGGGCTGGAGCATCGCGTCCAGATGCTGGACGACGAACAGACCCACAGCCTGCCGCTCGATCCGGTGCGCCGGGGCGCGGTCGCGGCGCTGGCGGGGGAGGGGGAACTCGCCGCGTTCGACGCCCATGTCGAGGCCCTGCTGATCCGGGTGAACGGGCGTTACGGCGAACTGTTCGAGGGCGGGGAGGAGCTGTCCTCCCCCTATGGTTCGCTTGTCTTCACCGGGGTCGAGAACGATCCGGAGACCCTGCTGACCCTCGAGCGGATGGGCTTCTCCGAGCCCGCGGGCGTGGCGGACACGATCCGCAGCTGGCACCACGGCCGCATCCCGGCCACGCGCACCGAGCGCGGGCGGGAGCTGTTCACCCGGCTGGCGCCGCGCCTGCTGACCGCGCTGGCCGACACCGGCGCGGCGGACGACGCCTTCCGCCGGTTCGCCGTCTTCTTCGCGGGGCTCAGCGCCGGGGTGCAGGTGCAGGCCCTGTTCCTGGCCCAGCCCCGGCTGTTCGAGCTGGTGGTCGGGGTCATGGCCTTCGCCCCGCGTCTGGCGCGGACGCTGGGCCGCTATCCGGCGGCGCTGGACAGCATGCTGGACGCCCGCTTCGCGCAGGATCTGGAGGCGGACAGCGGTATCGCCGAACAGATGCTGGCCGAGACCTCGGCGGCGCCGGACTTCGAGGCGGCGATGAACGCCGTGCGCCGCATTCACCGGGACCAGATGTTCCGCATCGGCCTGCAGATCCTGACCGGCCGGGCGGGGCCGGAGACGGCCGGGCGCGCCCTGACCGCGCTGGCGGATGCGGTGATGGCCGCCCTCGCGCCGGTGGCCCTGGCCGAGGCGGAACGGCAGGGCGGCGCCCTGGCGGGCGGCAAGGTCGCGGTGATCGCGCTGGGCAAGGCCGGATCGCGCGAGATGCGGGCCAGCTCCGATCTTGACCTGATGACCCTGTATGACGCCCCCGCCGATGCGACGTCGGCGGGCAAGGGCTGGGCGGCCGGGGTCTTCTACTCTCGGTTCACCCAGCGCCTGATCGCGGCCCTGTCCGCCCACACGGCGGAGGGCGGGCTGTATGAGGTGGACATGCGTCTGCGCCCCGGCGCGGCCAAGGGACCGGTCTCCCTGCGGCTGTCGGCGCTGCAGGACTACTACGCCACCGAGGGTGACACCTGGGAATTCATGGCCCTGACGCGGGGGCGGGTGGTCTGGGCCAATGATCCGGCCTTCGGGCGTCAGGTCACATCGGCGCTGGAGGCCGTGCTGCGTCGGCCGAGGCCGGGCGTGGACATCGCCGCCGACGCCCGTCGGATGCGCGACCTGATGGCCCGCGAACGCCCCGGCAAGGGCGACTGGGATCTGAAACTGGCTCCGGGCGGGCAGGTCGACGCCGAGTTCGTGGCGCAGGTGGGCCAGCTGCACGCCGCGGCCATCGGCGAGCCCCTGACCGTCTCGACGTTGGAGGCGCTGGCGGCGGAGCCGGCGCTGGCCGAGGCCTGGCGACTGCAGCAGGCGCTGGGACAGGTCCTGGCCGCCGCCTTCGACGCGCCCGGCGATCCCTCGGACGAGCCTGAAGGGTTCCGCAAGCGGCTGGCCGAAGCCAGCGGGTTCAAGGACTTCGAGGCTCTGGCCGCCGATCTGCAGGCGGTGCGTCGCAGGGCGCGCGCGGCGTTCGAAGCGGCCCTTCCGCCGGTTCGCGACGGAGATTGATCCGTCCTCCGTTTGATCTCCTGACAGGGATGAAGGCCGAATGGCCGTGGAGATCATCGAATGAGCAGGACCCTTCTGATCGGCGGCTTCGCCGTCGTCGCCCTGGCCGCCGCCGCGGGCGCGGCCACCGCGCGACCGCCCGTGGCCCAGCAGGCGCAGCGCCCGGCCCCCGCGCCCGTAAGCCGCGCCGACTATGTCGAACACCGGGTGGAGCGTCTGGTCGCCGCCGACGCGAACCGGGACGGCACGGTGACCCGCGAGGAGCGCCGCGCGCACGTCCGGGCCGCGCGACAGGAGCAGGCCGCGACTCGCTTTGACCGGCTGGACGCCGACAGGGACGGTCGGTTGAGCCGCGAGGAATTCGTCGCCGGCGCTGAACGCGCCTCTGCCGGGCAGGGGGGCGAGCGGCGGCCGGACCGGGTTCGCCGTGAGCACGGTCCGCGTGGCGAGCAGGGCATGCGCGGCGGCGAACGCGGACCGGTGGTCATCGCCGACGCCCGCGCCCGCGCCGATCAGGCCTTCGCCCGTCTCGACACCGACAACGACGGCTTCATCAGCGCCGCGGAGCGTCGCGCCGGACGCCAGCAGGCGAGGGAACATCGCCGTGAGCGCATGGCGGAGCGCCGCGCCGCCCGTGACGCCGCACGTCAGGCGTCGCCTCCGGCGCCTGCTTCGGAGTAAGGAGATGTTCGGGACGACGGTTCTGCGCCGCGCGACCCTTTCGATGATGTTCGCACGAGGGCTGTTTGGCGCTGATCGCCGACCCGGACGAGGATCTGGTGCGCCGTGTGGGTCAGGGCGATCCCGCGGCCATCCAGTCCATGGTGGCGAGAAAGCTGCCCCGCATGCTGGCGCTGGCGCGTCGCATGCTGGGCGACGCCGTGGAGGCGGAGGACGTGGCGCAGGAAGCCATGCTGCGGGCTTGGCGACAGGCCCCGCGCTGGACGCCGGGCAAGGCGCGGTTCGACACCTGGCTGCACCGGGTGGCGCTGAACCTCTGCTACGACCGGCTGCGTCGGCGGCGCGAGATCGCCACGGACACGCCGCCCGACCGGCCGGACGAGAGCCCGGCTCCGGACCGGGGGCTGATCGCGGCGGATACGGGCGCGCGGGTCGAGGCGGCTCTGGCCCGTCTGCCCGAACGTCAGAGAGAGGCCATCGTCCTGTGTCACTATCAGGAGTTGACCAATATCGAGGCCGCGGCCCTGATGGAGGTCAGCGTCGAGGCGTTGGAAAGTCTGCTGTCACGAGGACGGCGGGCATTGAGAGCAGCTCTGGCCGACATGCGGCCGGACGCTGAAGGAGCGTAAGCGTGATGACATCGGACCGGTTCATCGCCCTTGTGTCGGCCTATGGCGCCGACGAACGGCGCTGGCCTGAGAATGAGCGGGATGCGGCCCGGGCCTTCATGGCGGCGGAGCCCGAGGCTGCGCGCGCAGCCCTGTCGGAGGCGGACGCCGTTGACGCCCTGCTGCATGCCGCGCCGACGCCGCTGGTCTCGATGGCGCTGCGGGACCGGGTCATCGCCTCGGCCGCGCAGGCCGGGCTGAAGGCGGGCCGTCAGGGCCGCCACTGGCTCGACCGCCTGACCCTGATCTTCGGCGCCGGCTGGGCCGCCGCCGCCTGCGCCGGTGTCGCCGCCGGCGTCATCATGACCGGCCATCTCACCGCCGACGCCCAGGCCGACGCGATCCTGTACCAGTCCACCCTGCAAGGCGTGGATGACTCGGAGGTTCTGGGTTGAGCCCGAAAGCCCTCAAGGTCGTTCTGGCGGTCTCGGTCGCGTTCAACCTGTTCGCCCTGGCGGCAGGGGGCACGATCTGGGTCACCCACAAGCGCGCCGAACAGCGCATTGAGGCGCAGCAGCGTCCCGCGCGCGAGCACTCGCCGATGAGCGTGATTGCGCGCCTGAGCCCGGAGGTCCGCCGGGACGTGCGTCAGGCGCTCAAGGCCTCGGCTCTCGCCGCCAAGCCGGACTTCGAGGAGGCCCGCGCCAAGCGCCGCGAAGCCATTGAACTGTCGGCCTCGAGCGGCTTCGACGCCGCGCGCGTCCGGACTTTGCTGGAGCAGTCCCGTGCGGCCGAGCTGCGTGGTCGCGCCCGGCTGGAGGCCGAGGCCGTGACCCTGCTGGCCACCCTGTCGCCGGACGACCGGGCCGTGCTGTCGGAGATCCTGTCGCGTCGCGGCCGGGGGGCGCGGGACCGAAACGACGGACCCCAGGCCGAGCGCAAATAGGGATCAGGCCGCGCGGGCGTGAGCCTGAGGCTGCGTCGTCGGGCGCTGGATCGGCAGGTCGAAGCGGACGGTGGTGCCGCGTCCCGGCTCGCTTTCCATGATCAGCTCGCCGCCGTGCAGTTCGATCAGCGACTTGGTCAGGGCCAGGCCCAGGCCCGTGCCCTGCGTCGTCTTGGAGTGCTGCCCCTCGACCTGTTCGAACGGGCGGGCCAGACGGGCCAGATCTTCCGGCGCGATGCCGATGCCGGTGTCGGTGACCGACACCTGGACCCGCTCGTCGTCCAGCTGCGACAGGGCCACCACGATCTCGCCGCCCTCGGGCGTGAACTTCACCGCGTTCGAGATCAGATTCAGCACCACCTGTTTCAGGCCACGATGGTCCGCCTCGATCTGCGGGATGTCCTTGGCGTCGACCACCAGCTTGAGGCCCGCCTCCTCGATCTTGCCGCGCATCAGCCGGGTGGCGTCGCCAACGATCTCCTTCAGCGACACGGCCTCATAGTGCAGCGTCAGCTTGCCGGCCTCGATCTTGGCCATGTCGAGGATGTCGTTGATCAGGCTGAGCAGATGCTGGCCCGACTTGAGGATGTCGCCCGCATAGCCCTTGTACTTCTGGTCGCCCAGCGGGCCGAACAACTCGCCGGCCATGATCTCCGAGAAGCCGTTGATGGCGTTCAGCGGGGTGCGCAGCTCGTGGCTCATATTGGCCAGGAACTCGGACTTGGCCTGGTTGGCGGCCTCGGCCCGGGTCATCGCCACCTCATACTTCCGGGCCAGAAGAGACAGCTTCTCCTCGCGGTCTTCCAGTTCGGCGATGGTGACGTGCAGGCGTTCCACCGCGCGCTGGCGCTCGGCTTCCTTCTGCTTGATGGCGGTGATGTCGGCGGCCGTGACCACCGAACCGCCGTCCGAGGTGAAACGCTCGACCAACTGCAGCCAGCGGCCGTCGACCAGTTCGACCTCGCGGGCGCCGGCCCGGCCCCCGGCCGCCGCCTGCTCGGACTTGATGGCCAGGGCGGCGATGCGGTTGAGGTCCTGCTTGTAGGCGCCCTTGCGGACCACGCCGGGCTCGAAGGCGAAGGCGTCCTCGAAGGCCTGGTTGGACAGGATCAGACGGCCCGCCTTGTCGAACAGGACGAAGGCGTCGGACACGCTCTCGATGCCGTCGCGCAGGCGGCCTTCGGCGGACTGGGCCTGGGCCTTGGCGCGGCGGGCTTCGGTGGTGTCCAGCGCCACGCCCAGCACGGAGGTGAAGCCGTCGTCGCCGCGCTCGCCGCGCGCCTGACCGCGGGCGTCGATCCAGCGGGCGCGACCGTTCTCGTCCGGCACCGGGAAGCTGACCTCGAAGGCGCCGTAGGTCTGGGCCTGACGCAGGGCGTGCTGGACCGCCTCGCGGTAGCGGGGGTGGATGCGGGCGACAAAGGTGTCTTCCGGGATCGTGCCGCTGCGGTCCAGTCCCATCAGGCTGGCCATATAGTCCGAGATCATCACCTGACCGGCGTCGACGTCCCAGTCCCAGACGCCGCAGTGCGCCGCCTCGACCGCGCCGCGGAAGCGCCGCTCGGACGCCGCCCATTCGCGGCTGATGCCCATCTGGCGGCGCTGCATGACGCCGACGAGGACGAGGGTGAACAGGCCGATGCCGATCGGTGGGCCCAGCACCCACAGCTCGATCGCGGAGAAGCCGCCCATCCCGGCTTCCGGCCTCGCGACGCCGCGCGCGACCAGCAGCACATGGGCGGCGATCGCCAGCGCCAGCGCGAGGATGGAGATGCGCAACCACGCAGGGGCTCCGCGCTCACGATCGGAGGCGCGTCGTCCTTGTGGTGATATGCGGCGTTCCTCACCCCGCAAGGCGCTCTCCCGGACGATTCGACAACGAGCCCTGAATCTAGGCTGCGTCGCGGATTCGTGTCGAGCAGGGTTAATCCCTGATCAACATTCTTGAACGGGGTGAGTCTGGAGAGTCGCACTCGGCGACCCGGCCAGGCTCAGGCCGCCTGGAAAGAGGTCGGTGCGGCGGTCTCGATCGTGGGGGCCGACAGCACGTCGGTGATGGTCTTCAGCGTCGCGCGAGCGTCGCGGGCGAGGGCGCGCATCTCGGGCGGAGCATCATCGGGAGCCTCGTCCACCGAGGCCAGAAGCTGGGCCGCCAGAGCCATCAGTTTCGGGGCCGCCGCGATCAGGCGGGCCTGGAATTCGATCTGTTCGGGATCCCGGTCGTACTCGGCGCCCGGCACACGCCAGCCGCCCCAGTCCGCCTTGTCGGTGACGACGACCGGATAGGTGCCGGGGAAGGGATGGTGCGGGCAGTCCTCGGCGTTCTGCCACTTGTTCCGGGCGCGCATCAGGCGCCAGTGCTGGCCGTCATCCGCCGCCGCATCCTCGACCGGCATCAGCAGTTCGTGCGCCAGGAACTCACGGCCGAGGCCGACGTCATAGGTGACGCGCACCGGCTCTTCGAAGCCCTTGGCCCAGACGGGCTGGACCTTCTCGATCTGGGCCCATGCGCCGACGCACTCGACCCAGACCTTCTGACCCTTCTGGAACTGCGCGCGCGCCATGATGCACTCCGGACTATCGACAGCGCATCATGCAGCCTGCGGATGAACAGGCCGTTTGGTGAGAGGGTTAACGCACGCCGTCCGCTCAGTTGCGCGAGATGTCTTCCAGCGCCTCGCCGGCGTACTTCTCCTTCACCCGCGTGGACAGGTCGCCCAGCGAGACGACGCCGACCAGACGGTCGTTCTTGTCCAGCACCGGCAGGCGGCGGACCTGACGGGTGCTCATGGCGTCCAGCACGGTCTTCAGGTCGTCATCGGCGCGGGCGGTGTGCGGATCGCGGGTGATGAACTCCACCACCGGCGAGGTCGCCGCCGCGCCGCCGGCGAGGGCGCGCACAACGATGTCGCGATCGGTGATGGCGCCGATCAGGCTGTCGCCGTCGGCCACAGGCATGAAGCCGAAGCCGCCGTCGCTCATGCGCCGGGCGATCTCCTGCAGGGTGTCGCCGGGACGGGCCACCTGCACGTCCTTGCTCATCAGGTCACGGACCTTCATCGCATCTCTCCGTCGATTGGTTCGCCGACAGAACCCCTCGCCGGGGACGCCGGTTCCGCGCTACAGCCGCTCGACAGCACGGAGAGCGACGATGACGGCGGCGACCGAGGCGAAGGCCATCCTTGAGCGGCTGGGCGTGGACGCCGGCGTGTGGAGCGGTCAGTTGCCGACCCGCTCGCCCATCGACGGCTCCAGCGCCGGATCGGTGGCGGAGACGCCCGACCTGGACGGCGTCGTCGCCCGCTCGGTGCAGGCCTTCCACGCCTGGAAGCGCGTGCCCGCCCCACGCCGGGGCGAACTGGTCCGGCTGTTCGGCGAGGAACTGCGGGCGTCGAAGGCGGACCTGGCCCGGCTGGTCACGCTGGAAGCCGGGAAGATCGTCTCGGAGGGCCTCGGCGAGGTTCAGGAGATGATCGACATCTGCGACTTCGCCGTCGGCCTGTCGCGCCAGCTCTACGGCCTGACGCTGGCCAGCGAACGGCCCGGGCACCACATGCGCGAGACGTATCAGCCGCTGGGGCCGGTGCTGGTGATTTCGGCGTTCAACTTCCCGGTCGCGGTCTGGGCATGGAATGCCTGTCTGGCGCTGGTCTGCGGCGATCCGGTGATCTGGAAGCCGTCCGAGAAGACGCCGCTGACGGCGTTGGGTGTGCAGGCCGTGTTCGAGCGGGCGCTGGCCCGGTTCGCGGATGCGCCGGAGGGGCTGTCGCAGTTGGTCATCGGCGGGCGCGAGGCGGGCGAGACGCTGGCGGCGGACGCGCGCATCCCGCTGGTTTCGGCCACCGGCTCGACCCGGATGGGCAGGGCCGTGGCGCAGACGGTGGCGGCGCGGCTGGGCCGGTCGCTGCTGGAACTGGGCGGCAACAACGCCATGGTCGTGACGCCGAGCGCCGATCTGGACATGGCCGTGCGCGCGGTCGCCTTCTCGGCGGTCGGGACGGCGGGCCAGCGCTGCACGACCCTGCGCCGTCTACTGGTGCACGAGAGCGTGGCGGACAAGCTGATCGGCCGCCTGAAGAAGGCTTACGAGACCCTGCCCATCGGCGATCCGCGCGAGGCGGGGACGCTGGTCGGGCCGCTGATCGATGTGGACGCGGTGAAGGCCTTCGAGGCGGCGCTGGAACAGGCTGTTCAGCAGGGCGGCGAGATCGTCACCGGCGGCGGTCGGGTCGAGGCCGAGGGCGCCTATGTCAAACCCGCCATCGTCCGCATGCCCGCCCAGACGGCGGTGGTCGAGCACGAGACCTTCGCTCCGATCCTGTATGTT
>JAVHYH010000085.1:2117-12586 GCA_031119155.1 Brevundimonas sp. | reverse complement strand
CTGACCATGGACCTGCACGCCGGCCAGATTCAGGGCTTCTTCGACATCCCGACCGACAATCTGGTGGCCACGCCGGTGCTGGCCCGGGACATCAAGGAAAACTATCCCAAGGGCGACGATCTGATGATCATCTCGCCCGACGTCGGCGGCGTGGTGCGCGCCCGCTCGCTGGCCAAGCGTCTCGACGCCGATCTGGCCATCGTCGACAAGCGCCGTCCCAAGGCGGGCGAGAGCGAGGTCATGAACATCATCGGTGATGTCGAAGGCCGCCGCTGCATCCTGTTCGACGACATCGTCGATTCGGGCGGCACGCTGGTGAACGCCGCCAAGGCGCTGATCGACAAGGGCGCGACCGAGGTGTCGGCCTACATCAGCCACGGCGTCCTTTCGGGTCCGGCGGTCCAGCGCGTCAACGACGGCCCGCTGAAGGAGCTGGTCATCACCGATTCGATCGAACAGCCGGACGAGGTGCTGAACTGCTCCAAGATCCGTCGCGTTTCGGTCGCCCCGCTGATCGGCGAGGCCATCCGCCGCATCGCCAACGAAGAGTCGGTGTCGAAACTATTCGACTGATCCGGGACGGATCGAGGGAACGTCCTTCATCCGGCCTCATTAGGCTCCGAAGCTGTGCGCGGGGCGTCAGCTGTCACAAGGAGTTCTGATGAGTTCGGCCATCCGGAGCCGCGGCCTTGCACTGGCCGCCGTCGCTGTCGCCCTTGTTCTGGCCAGCTGCCAGAGCGGGGCCCAGAAGGCCGCCGAGGCCGAGGCCGCGCGCGTCGCCGCCGAAATCGCCGCCCGCACCCCGCCGCCGATCAACCTCAATCAGGAGGTGGTCGAGGCCGCCTCCGTCTATGTCGCCTTCAGCCGCGACATGGCGGCGATCCAGCCCGGCTTCGCCACGCCCGAAAGCATCCAGGACGCCGTCCGTCGCGGAACGGCCTATGATCCGGTCCAGCTGTCCCGCGGACTGGTCGCCTACGCCTCCATCGTGGCCCTGCAGTCGCCGGAGTTCGTCAACGGCGTCCGCCAGTATTCGCTCAACCCCGGGGCGCGCGATCAGCTGGTCGCCAACATCATCGCCGACCCCCGCTGGGCCGGACAGATCCCGGGCGCGGACGCCGCCGCCGGGCTGATCATCGCCACGCTTCGCACTGACATCGACGCCCTGAACCGCACCGCCAGCGCCATCGAGAGCGACGCCTACGCCATCCAGTCCGATTCCCGTCGGGTCTGGGCGGCGGCCACCGTGCCGAATCGCCTGGGCCGGCTGGACGACGCCAAGGCGCGCTCGCTTCAGGCCATGCTGCCCTCGGGACCGGACTCGGCCCGCCTGCTGGCCGCCGCCCAGAACGGGACCGGTCTGGGCCTGAGCAGCGACCGGCGCAGTCAGGGCCCCTATCCGCCCGTCGTCGAGCGGGCGCTGGCCATCGCCGCTCTCGCCGCCCTCGGCCAGGCCGGAGACAGCGCCCGGACCTCCCCGCTGCAGAATGAGCGGGTCAGCCAGAACTGTCTGGCGGAATCCAAGCTGAACCTGTTCCAGTGTCTGGCGGCCTCGCGTCCCAACTACGAGGACGTCTTCTGTCTGGGCCGTCACATCGTGCGCGATATCGCCACCTGCACCCGGGGCGCCGCCCAGCCCGCGCCGATCACACGGGTGTCCGGCCTTGAGGTCGTGGACACGCCGCGGATCACCGTCGCGCCGACGCCCGCCCCCACGCCCGTCCCCGCGCCTGTCCCAGCGCCTGCGCCCACGCCTGTTCCGCAGACGCCGGCCCGCCCTGCCGCGCCCCCGGTCACGTCGCCGGCCAGGCCCGCTCCGCAGGCGCCGGCCGCGTCACCGGCCCCATCGGCCGCCCAGTCGGCGACGGAACGTCTCAACCGCTCTCCGGGGTGAGGGCGGATCATCAGCTTGTGATCCGAACGCTTCCCGCCAAGCTTTCGTTAACCCTCGGAGAACCCTTTTGCCCGCGATATAGGGGGAGTTCTGTATCCGCGCCCCGAGGGCGCCCTGGGCCGGGGTTGTGTGATGTTCAAGGGTCAAATGCGCCGCGGGCTGACGCTCGCCGCCCTGGCGGTCGCCGCCACTCTGGCCAGCTGCGCCAAGGAAGTTGAGCCGCCCCCGCCGCCGCCGCCGCCGCCCCCGCCGGCGGTCTCGCTGAACGAGGGCGTGGCCCAGGCGGCCTCGATCTATGTCGCCTTCATGCGCGAGGTCGGCGCCATCCCGGCGGGCGGCTTCACCGACGCCGAATCCATTCAGGCCGCCATCCGCAAGGGCGCCGCCTACGAACCCGCCCAGCTGTCGCGCGGCATGATCGCCTACGGCTCGATCCTGGCCCTCCAGTCGCCGGAGTTCGTGCAGGGCGTCCGCACCTATGCGGTTGACCCGGCCACGCGACAGGAGCTGATCGCCCGCATCATCGCCGACCCGGCCGTGGCCGCCACCCTGCCCGGCGCGGACGCCGCCGCGGGCCTGATCGTCGATACGCTCGGTCGCGACGTCGCCGCGATGCGCCTGATCGCCGAAGGGGTCGAGAACGACGCCTACACCATCCAGGAGCGCCGCGACCCCCGTCGTCGCTGGGCCACGGTCGCCATCGCCAACCGCGAAGACCGCCTGCAGAGCGCCAAGACCCTGTCGGTCGCCCAGATGCTGCCGTCGGCCGAAGAATCGGCCCGCCTGTTCGCCGCCGCCCACGCCGGGACCGGTCTGGAGCTCGGGACCGCGCGCTCGGGGCCGCCCTACACCCCGGCGGTGACCCGTTCACTGGCTCTGGCCGCCCTGGCCGCCCTGGGCGCCGGCGGCGAGGATTTCCGCGCCAACACCGACGCCATGTCGATCGACCAGAACAGCGAATTCTGCCTGAATATGTCCAAGCTGATGCTGTTCCAGTGCCTGGCCGCCTCGCGTCCCAGCTATGAGGACATGTTCTGCATCGGCCGCCACATCGCCCGCGATCTATCGACCTGCACGGCCCAGAACATCACCCCGCAACCGCCGATCGACGCCGCGCCGACCGCGGTGGCCGGCAGCGAAACGCCGGTCGCGGCCGAAGCCGCCGCCTCGGCCACGGCGTCCCTGAACACCAGCGGCTGACGACAAAGCGTCGACAGCGGTTGCGCACCGGGGCGCATGCGTGTAATAGCCCCCGCTCCTGATTTCGAGGGTTCACACCCCCGCCGCGCAGGCCCTGGTTGGCGCGGCGTTTCTGTTGTTATTTGAGGCGAGCCAGATGGCCGAGATCATCCTGAACGTGGACGTCCGCGACGGCGTCGGCACCGGTGGCGCCCGCGCCGCCCGTCGCGCCGGCATGGTGCCCGGCATCCTGTACGGCGGCGACAAGGCCCCCGTCGCCATTTCGGTGAACGAGAAGGACTTCCGCAAGTCGCTCTACACCGGCAAGCTGCTGGGCCACCTGGTGACCCTGAAGTACGGCGAAGAGACCCAGCCGGTCATCGCCCGTGACGTGCAGTTCGACCCGGTGTCGGACCGCCCGCTGCACTTCGACCTGATGCGCGTCGACGAGAAGCAGACCATCAAGATCGAAGTGCCGGTTCACTTCATCAACGAAGACCAGTGCAAGGCCTTCCGTCAGGGCGGTTCGCTGGAAATCGTCCGTCACTCGGTCGAGATCTCGGTCCGCGCCGACCACATCCCGGAAGACCTGGTGGTCGACCTGGCCGGTCACAAGCTGGGCGATACCATCCGCTTCTCGGACATCAAGGTCCCGAAGGGCGTCGAGCCGACCATCACCGACCGCGACTTCGTGATCGCCTCGATCAAGACCTCGTCGGCCGCCATCTCGGCCGCCGCTGACGAAGCCCACGACGCCGAAGTGGCCGCTGAAGCCGCCGCTGACGAAGTTCCCGCCACCGAGCAATCGGAAGAAGGCGAAACGACCGAAGGCTAAATCGCCCTCGATCGACTGTTTCTGGAGCGGCCCCTTCCGTTTACGGATGGGGCCGTTTCCTTGTCTGGACCACCGCCATGATCATCGTCGCCGGCCTGGGCAATCCCGGCCCGAAATACGAGAAGAACCGCCACAACATCGGCTTCATGGCGGTCGATGAGATCGCCCGTCGCTGGAGCTTCGGTCCCGAAAAGGCCAAGTTCCAGTCGGTGATCCGCGACGGCGAGGTCCAGACCGCCAACGGCGCGGTGAAGGTGCTTCTGATGAAGCCCCAGACCTATATGAACGAGAGCGGCAGGGCCGTCGGCGAGGCCGCGCGCTTCTACAAGATCAAGCCGTCCGAGGTGATCGTCTTCCACGACGAGATCGATCTGGCCCCCGGGCGCTTCCGCATGAAGACCGGCGGCGGCGCAGCGGGCCAGAACGGCATTCGCAGCCTGATCAGCCATCTGGGCGCCGACTTCCGTCGGGGCCGCATGGGCGTGGGCCATCCGGGCGAGAGCCATCTGGTCATGCCGCATGTGCTGGGCGACTTCGCCAAGGCCGAACAGCCGTGGCTGCAGGCCCTGCTGGACGCCTGCGCCGACGCCCTGCCCTTCGCCCTCGTCGGTGACGACGAACGCTACCAGGGCGAGGTCATGCGCCTGGCCCCCGCCCCCAAATTCAGCCCCCGCCAGGTCGCGCGCGGCGAGGGTTAGTCTCCGTACTCGATGGTGTAGGTCAGGGTCTGTACGCCGCCATTGGCTGGCATCCTGATCCGCCAGGCGGGCAGGCCCCCGTCGGTGATCACCGGCCTCTGGCTCGATTCGACGATCCGGAATCCGCGCTGTTGCGATTCGCCGGGCACGATCTCGACCTCGACCCGCTCGGGCTTGTCGTTGCGGATGGTGACGGTGAAGGTCTGACGGAGCCGTTGGGCATCGCCGCCTTCAGCAGCCTCCACCTTGTGGCTGACGGTCAGGTCCATCGCCGTCCCGAAGGCCAGCTCGACCGGCAGTCCCACCGCCCGATCGTCGAACCGCGCCTGACCGGCGAAGATGGCCCGGCCCTCGCGACTCTCCATCAGCGCCACGCCGCCGCCCGGCAACGGGGCGCCCAATCCATCCCGGGTCTGGTTCCGCAGCCTGAGCAGAAGCTGCGGCGTCTGGGGCTCCTGTGACGTCGAGGCCCAGACGGTCTGCCGATAGATGCGGCTGAAGCGGACATTGTGCCGCTCCAGGAACCGCACCTGCTTGGTCTGGCGCGCCAGCACGTCCGTGGTCCCGGGCAGGCTGTAGATCTTGTAGTCGCCCAGCTCCCCCTGCTCGGCCATGATCGCCGAGTCCGAGGCATACTCGTCCGAAGAAATACGCGAACCGGTCACCACGATCTCATCCAGCGTCGGGCTGTTCTGGATCCCCGGCGCCGCGTTGCCGACGAGCTGTTGCAGGCGGAGCCCCCGGGTGGTGGTGTCCTGCGGCCAGCAGGACGGTTGCGCACTGGTCCGGACCGGCTCGACCGGGACCGTCGCGTCATCGCGGTTCAGCGTCCCGGCCACGACCTGCACAGGCGCGTCGCGGAAACCGGTCCCGCCGAAATTGGCCAGGGTCAGCCAGCCGCTGAGGGTCAGCGTTCGTCCGTCGGGATTCACCCGGGCCACATAGTCCGCCGACCACTGCAGTCCGGTCGCCAGATAGGCCAGGGTGACGGTGTGACGGCCCGCCTGTTCGGCATGGGTGCGAACCGAAAGGATCGGCTGGTCGCTCAGCCCTTCTGGCACGCGGTCGAACAGGATCCGCTCGGTCAGGCCCGAGCAGTCCAGGGCCTCGAACCGGCCGTCGATCTCCAGCACCGGTCCGGCCGCCCCCGCCCGGATCACGGCGGGCCGCAGGATCTGCTCGCCGGTCGTCGGATTGGTGCGGGCGACCGTCACCGTCTCTCCGATGGAACGCTGGACCAGCGACGCGGGGGTCAGCAGGTCGAAGTCGGTGTTGCGCTCCAGCACCCGGGCGGGCAGGCCGGACAGGACGGCGCTCTCGGGCACGATGCCGGTGGCGACGCCGCTGAACCGGATGATCGCCTCGCCCGCAGGCAGATCGATCTCGCGGGTCTCGATGATCAGCGCCAGCCCCTCCTGATCCAGCCGGTCCCACGGCGAGGCCGAGCGGGTCATCAGACTGGCCGTATCGACCGGCTGGTCGCGATAGATGACCACGGTCGCGCGCCCGGGCGCGGACTGCACGGTCGCGGTCTGCGCGAACGCCGGGGTCGTCGGCAGGATCAGGCCGAGCAGGAAAAGGGCGATCGGAACGCCGCGCATGGCCTCAGCCGCCCGTGACGATGGTCGCGGTGAGCTTCACCTCGCCGTTCGCGGGGACGGGCACGCGCCACATCGCGGTGCGGGCGTCGATCAGTTCGCCTTCGAGGCTCTGGGCGGACAGCCGGGCGTCCCGCCCCAGACCGCCCTGCCGGACCTCGACGGTCACCGCCTCGGGGCGGGCGTTGCGGACGGTGTATTCCATCTCGTAGCGGGTGCGATCGCGGTAATAGCCCCGCTCCGGCGCCGCCACGCTGCTGACCAGCCTCGGCTGGACCGTCACATCGAAGGCCTGGCCGGTGGTGATGACGATGTCCGAGCCGGCGGGCGTATGGGGCACCCGGTCCTCGCCGATGAAGCGCGGCTCGCCCGAGGCGTCGTTGACATAGACCCGGGCGATCCCGGCGGGCAGTTGCATCCCCACGCCCGAGGCCTGGCTGTTCGAGAACAGCACCGCCACCGATGCCGCCTGCGGCTCATTCAGGGTGCTCAGGCCCCAGGACTGGAACAGATACCGCTTGGACGCGGGAACATTGGCGACGTCGATCAGCCCGACCTGCTTGGTCTGGTTGTTCGCCACCGTCACCGGTTCAGGCAGCGGATAGATGTAGACGTCCGCCAGTCCCTGCGCCCCGCCCGTCTCGACGCCATTGCCCCGCACCCCGCGCGACGGCTGCGACGGGTAGCGGCCGCCATAGGGCTGGTTCGCATCGATCAGGGCCACGTCGCCCGCGACCACCCGCGTGTCGGCGTTGGTGAAGGTCACGCCCGAGCGGTTGTTGATCGTCACCCAGCCGGTCAGGTCCAGCCGTCCCGCCGCCTCGTCGAAACGGGCCACATAGTCGGCGCGCCAGGCCAGCCCCGTGGTCAGATAGTTTAGCGTCACATCCCGGCGGCCGGCCCGGTCCGCGTCCAGCGTCACGCTGAGCGTCGGGCGCGGGCGCAGGTTGGAGGGCACTTCGTCGAAGATGACGCGGGTCGGCACGCCGTCGTCGCGCAGCACCTCGATCCGGCCATCGACCTCCAGCACCACGCCTTCGTTGGCGGCCAGGACGCGGGCGCGCTCGGTCTGCTGGGCGCCCGTGCCCGGATTGGTGCGGACGATGCCGATCTCGCCGCCGACCGCAGCCTCCATCAGCTTGCTCGGGGTCAGCAGGTCATAGTCGAAATTCTGCTCCACCACCGACAGGCCGCGCCCGGACAGGCCCACGGTCTCGGGACGGATGCTGGCCGACACGCCGGGGAACTCGCGCCGCGAGCGGCCCGCCGGAAACTCCAGCGAGCGGGTGTCCTCCACCAGCGCCACGTTCTGGTTATAGACCGTCAGCGACACCGCATCCGGCCCTCCGGTCCCGTCCTGCGCCTGTTGCGCGACCGCCGCGCCGGCGCCGAGGACCACGAGCGCGGCGCCGGCCAGCAGCCCCGACCGGATGGAACGATGAGCGGACATGTCGGTGACTCCCACGGTTGCGGGTCGAAGCTGGCACACGCCGCCCGAAGCTGTCGACCCGAAGCGCGACCTCCGGTCCCCTTCCAAACCTGACAGTTGCTGGTTAAAGCGCGACCGTGACCCGTCCGCAGACAGAGTCCTGGTCGATCTGGCGTGCGCTGGCCCTGATGGCCGCGACGTTCGCCATCGTGCTCGGCACCCTGCTGCCCTATGCGGCCATGGCCGCCTCGGGTCCGGGCTGGACGCTTGTGCTCTGCTCCGCCGAGGGGCAGCAGACCCTCCGGGTCGACGCGGACGGCAACCCGGACCGCAGCGTCCCGCCGCCCAAATGCGCCGCCTGCGTGATGGCGCCCGCCGCGGTCCTGCCGACGCCCCCGGCGCCCCGGCCCTGCCCCGCGCCGACCGTCACCCCGGCGACGACCTTCACCGCCCTGATCGCCAGCCCGCCGCCCCCGGCGCGCGCGCCGCCGCGACCGCCATCCACCGCCCCGCCCCACGCCTGAAGCAGACCCGGAGCGCCCCGAACCCCACGGGAGCGCCCGAACCCGCGCGCCGTCCGGCGACGCGGGGTTCGTTTCTCTGTTTCAGGATTGATCCTCCATGTCCCTGTGGACCTCCGCGGCGCCCTGCGCCCTGCTGCTCGCGGCCCTCGCCGCCCCCGCCTTTGCATCCGAAGACCCGCAAGCCACGACACTTGAGACCATTCTGGTCGAGGGCCATCGCCGCGCCGGTGATCAGGCCGTCGCCGCCGCGACCGAACGGCTGAACCAGCGCGCCGGCGCCACCGGCGTCATCGCCGCCGAACAGTTCGAGACCGGCCGCGCGGCCACCCTCGCCGACATCATGGCCTACGCCCCCGGCGTCTATGCCCGGACCCGGCACGGCGATGAGGCGCGCTTCTCGATCCGGGGATCGGGCATCCAGCGCGGCTTCCTGATGCGCGGGGTCAGCCTGTACCAGGACGGCGTGCCGATGAACCTGGCGGACGGCGGCGGCGACTATCAGGCGATCGACCCGCTGGCGGTCCAGCACGTCGAGGTGTGGCGCGGCGCCAATGCGCTGGAGTACGGGGCCAGCACCCTGGGCGGGGCGATCAATTTCGTCACCCCCACCGGCCGCACCGCCGATCCCTTCCGCCTGCGTCTGGACGCCGGGTCGTTCGGCCTGCAGCGCGCCCACGCCACCGTCGCTGGCGCCACAGGCGCGCTGGACGGGGCGCTGAGCCTGACCCGCAGCGAACAGGACGGCTGGCGCGACCACTCCGGGACCGAGGCCACCCGCCTGTCCGGCAACATCGGTTATCGCGTCAACGAGACTCTGGAGGCCCGGCTCTATCTGACGCACATCGACAGCGAGATGGAGATGCCGGGCAGCCTGTCGCTGGCCGCGCTGGACGCGAACCGCCGTCAGGCCGCGCCCAACAATGAGCGACTGCGTGCCGGCAACAACTACACCCTCAACCGCGCCGCCGCCCGACTGGACTGGACGCCCGGCGAGGGTCGCCGGATCACGGCTTCGGCCTGGGTCTCGGACCGCGACCGCTTCCACCCGATGACCATGGGCATCCTGCAGCAGGACTCCGAGGATATCGGGCTGGACGTGCGCGGCGTGTTCGAGTTCGGCGCAGGCGGCCTGACCCGGCGGCTGGCCGTCGGCGCCGCGACCGGTCGCTATGAGGGGACCGAGAACCGCTTCACCAATCCGGACGGAAACCCCGGCATCCGCACCGGCCTGAATGAGGTCAAGGCGCGGCTGGACACGATCTACGCCGAATACTCCCATGGCCTGACCCCGACCCTGACCCTGCAGGCTGGCGCCCAGTACACGCGCACGACCCGGACGCTGGACAACCGCACCGTCCCGTCCGGCAGCTATGACAGGAGCTTCGACGCCTTCAGTCCGAAGCTGGGCCTGATCTGGGCCGCGTCGGAGACCGATCAGGTCTTCGCCAATGTCAGCCGGTCGTTCGAGCCCGCGCCCTTCGGCGAGGCGGCGGTCCTGCCCCTGCTGCCCATCCCAGACGCGCAGGAGGCCACGACCGCCGAGATCGGCTGGCGTCGTCGCGTCGGACCGGTGCAGTTCGAGGCGGTCGCCTACCGCGCCTGGATCGACAATGAGCTGCTGGCCCTGACCGATTCCAGCGGCAATTCCATCGGCACGGCCAACGCCGACCGGACGATCCATCAGGGACTGGAGCTGGGCGCCGCCCTGCCCCTGACCGACAGCCTGAACCTGCGCGCGACCTGGCTGCTGAACGACTTCCGCTTCGACGGGGACGCCCACTATGGCGACAACCGCATCGCGGGCCTGCCGCAGCAGACGCTCCACGCCGAGCTGGAGTGGCGAGCCACGCCCTGGCTGGCCGTGGCGCCGTCGCTGGAGTGGCAGCCGACCGGAACCTGGATCGACCACGCCAATACGGTGAAGGCCGACGGCTATGCGCTGGCCCATCTGCGGCTGCACGGCGACCTGACGCGCCATGTCCGCTGGTTCGCCGATGCGCGGAACCTGTTCGACCGCGACTACATCGCCGGCACAGCGGTTCAGGCCAATGTCCGCGGCGCGGACGGGGCCTGGTATTTCCCCGGCGATCCCCGCTCGCTCTACGTCGGCCTGCAGGTCCGGTACTGAGGATGGCGATGAGCGATCCCGTTCCGCCGCCCCTGTCCGGCGCCTATCGCGCGGTCTGGCGCTGGCATTTCTACGCCGGCGTGCTGGTCATGCCCTTCCTGATGCTGCTGGCCCTGACCGGCGGCCTGTATCTGTTCAAGGACGAGATCGATCAGGCCGTCTATCGGCGCATGATCGAGGTGCC
>JAVHYH010000085.1:0-2107 GCA_031119155.1 Brevundimonas sp. | reverse complement strand
TCTCGACGCAGCAGGCGCATCCGGACGCCTGGGCCGCCGCGGCGGCGCTGGCGGGTGAAGGGCGGGCGGCCAGCGTCGTCCTGCCCGCCGCCCCCGATCAGGCGGTCCGTTTCCGCGTCGACGGCGCCGACGGCGCCCAGCGGACCGTCTTCGTCGATCCCCACACCGGCCATGTCACCGGCGTAACCGGCTACGGCGGGGTCATGGAGATCATCAAGCGCATCCATTCGCTCGATCTGTTCGGGCCGATGATGAACCTGCTGGTCGAGATCGTTGCGGGCTGGGCCATCGTCCTGTTCGCCACCGGCCTTTACCTGTGGTGGCCGCGCAGGCGGCAGGCGGGGGTTCTGGCCCTGACCTCCACCGACGTCCGCCGCCGCCCCTTCTGGCGCGACCTGCACGCCCTGACCGGGATCTATGTCGGCGGGGTGGTGCTGTTCCTCGCCGTCACCGGCATGCCCTGGTCGGCGGTCTGGGGCGAGCAGGTGATGGGGGTGGTCAAGACCAGCGGTCTGGGCCGCCCGCCCGCCCCGGTCGCGGGCGCCTGGCAGACGGCGGAGCATGCCGACCACCCGCAGGGCGCCGGCTGGACGATGGAGGGGGTGGTCCTGCCCGCAGCAGCCCACGCTCATGCCCATGCACCGAACCCGGCGGGGCTTTCACAGGTCATCGCCCTGAGCGATTCCGCCCGCCTGCCCCGTCCCTACGCCGTCTCCATTCCGAAAGCCGCCGCCACGACCTGGACGGTCACCGCCCAGGCCGTGCGGGTCCAGGACACCCGCGCCCTCTACATCGACCCGGCGCATGGCAAGGTGGTCGCCGACATCGGCTACGGCCAGTTCGGCGTGGGCGCCAAGGCCATCGAATGGGGCATCTACACCCATCAGGGCACGCAGTTCGGTCAGATCAACCGCTGGGTCATGCTGGCCGGCTGCATCGGCGTCTGGCTGCTGGCGATCAGCGGCCTGATGATGTGGTGGAAGCGCCGCCCGCCGAAGCTCTCGAAAGCCCTGATCGGCGCACCGCCCGCCCCGGACGGGCTGAAGCTGCGCTTCGCCGTCCTCGCCATCGTCCTGCCCCTGTGCCTGCTCTATCCCCTCACCGGCGCCAGTCTGGTCGTCGCGCTTGTCGGCGAACGGTTGATCCGCGCCGTCTTCCGTTCCAGACCTGCCACAGCCTGAAAGACACCCGAACGATGATCCGCACCCTGATCCCCCTCGCCGCCGTCGCCGCCCTGCTGGCCGCCTGTTCGAATGAGCCCAAGGCGGCTTCGGAAGGCCCGCAGGCGGCGGTCGCCGTGACCGGCGCCCTGTGCCGTCCAACCCCCGTGGGTCGCCAGGCCACCGGCTGCTACCTGACCCTGACCTCCACCATCGCCGACCGTCTGGTCAGCGTCTCCACCCCCGCCGCCGGGCGGGTGGAGATCCATGAGAGCAAGGTCGAGAGCAATATGATGATGATGCGCGAGCTGACCGAGGGCCTGCCCCTCCCGGCCGGGCAGGCGGTCGAGCTGAAGCCCGGCGGCAACCACATCATGCTGCTGGCGGTCGCCAACCCGCTGACCGAGGGCCAGACCATCCCCCTGACGCTGAACTTCGCCACCGCCGAGCCGGTGACGGTTCAGGCAAGCATCGGCCAGCCGCCGGTCAACGAATACGGCACGCAGACCGGCCACTGAGACCTTCGAACACGCGCGAGCCTGACAAACGGCATTGAACCCGCTAAAGGCTCGCGCTCACTCGAAAGCTCCAGAAGACCATGGCCCTGAAAGTCGCGATCGTCGGCCTGCCCAACGTCGGCAAGTCCACCCTGTTCAACGCCCTGACCAAGACGGCGGCGGCCCAGGCGGCCAACTATCCGTTCTGCACCATCGAGCCGAACACCGGCGACGTGGCCGTGCCCGAGCCGCGCCTGAACGCGCTGGCCGAAATCGCGGGTTCGAAGGAAATCATTCCGTCGCGCATCACCTTCGTGGACATCGCCGGTCTGGTCCGCGGCGCGTCGAAGGGCGAGGGTCTGGGCAACCAGTTCCTGGCCAACATCCGCGACTGTGACGCCGTGGCCTTCGTCGCCCGCTGCTTCATCGACGACGACATCACCCACGTCG
>JAVHYH010000084.1 GCA_031119155.1 Brevundimonas sp. | reverse complement strand
TCTTCACCGCCTGCATGATCGGAGCCTGCGCCGCCATCGCGCCGCAGCGCAGATAGTCGCCGTACGAGAAGCCCCCCGGCAGGACGATAAGGTCCAGGCCCTTGGGTAGTTCGGTGTCGCCATGCCACACCATCTGCACCTGCTCGCCGGTGGAGCGTTCGACGGCGACCTTGCAGTCGCGATCACAGTTGGAACCGGGGAAGACGATGACGGCTGCGCTCATGGCGCGGGCGTTTAGCAGGGTTCGAACGAAATGTCAGTGCGCGGGATTGATTGACCTGAAACGTTGAAACCTTTCCATCTCGAGGCGCATCATCGTCGCCTCAAGTTTGAGGTCGCTCACCTTCACGAGCAGGTCGTCCAAGTCTGAGCGGATGGCTAGAGCCAGCTCGTAGATCATCTCTTCGGTGACCTTGGTCATAGATCGAGGGTATCCGAGATTGACCTCAGGCTCCAGCGATCACCCGCTTCCCATCCAGCCACGCCCACACCCAGATCGCCAGCCCGCCCAGCGTCAGGCCCACGGCCACCCAGCCGGTCGAGGCCCAGCCGAGCCCGGCGGCGACCGCCGTCCCGGCTAGCAGTGGTCCCAGCGCATTGGCGGTGTTGAACGCCGAGTGGTTCAGCGCCGCCGCCAGGGTCTGCGCCTCGCCCGCCACGTCCATCAGCCGGGTCTGCAGGATCGAGCCCAGTCCGCCGCCGAAACCGATGAACAGCACCACCACCAGCATCGACCACAGATGTTGCGACGCCAGCGGATACAGGGCCAGCGAGATCGCGCTCCAGATCAGCACGCCGGCCGCCGCCTTGAAGCCGAACCGGTCACCGGCCCAGGCGCACAGCAGGTTGCCGGTGAACATGCCGACCCCGAACACCGCGAACACCCACGGGAGGATGTCGGAGCCGACGTGGGTCACTTCGCGCAGCACCGAGGCCAGATAGGCATAGACCGCGAACATGCCGCCGAAACCGATGGCGCTGACGCCCAGCGTCAGCCAGACCTGCCGGTTCTTCAGCGCCTTCAGTTCGCGCAGCGGGCTGGCGTTCGGGTGCGGGGGATCGCGCGGCGCGAACAGGGCGACCAGCGCCATCGTCAGGACCGCCAGCGCGCCGACGATATAGAAGGTCCACTCCCAGCCATGCGCCTGGCTGACCAGATTGACCACGGGCACGCCCAGCACCGTCGCCACGGTCAGGCCCATCAGGATGGTCGAGACCGCGCGGGTCCGGAACTTCAGCGGCACGGCGGAGGCGGCGACCAGCGCGGCGACCCCGAAATAGGCGCCGTGGGGCAAACCGCTCAGGAAGCGGAAAACCAGCATGGTTTCGAAATTCGGCGACAGCCCGCTCAGTGTGTTGGCCGCCGCGAACAGGCCCATCAGCCCGATCAGCAGGATCCAGCGCGGTAGCCGCGCCCCGAAGGCCGCCAGGATCGGCGCCCCGACCACCACGCCCGCCGCATAGGCGCTGATGGCGTGACCGGCGGTGGGCTCATCGACGCCCAGCCCCTTCGCGAAGTCGGGCAGCACGCTCATCGCCGCGAACTCGGTGACGCCGATGGCGAACCCGCCCATGCCCAGCGCGATCAGCAGCAGGGCCACCGCACCGGGCTTGAAGGATTTCGCCGGCTCTATCCCGTCGGACTCAAGGTGGGCGGTGTCGACCGGCGTCATAAGGCTTACTCGGGGGAGGGGATATTGCGCCGCAACATAGGTGGCGCGCCCGCCCCTTCAACCCGCCGAATATGATCGCCGATCACATAGCGTTGCGGGTTTGGCCTCAGCCCTCGCCGGTATTCTCGTAGGTGGCGGTGATCGTCGCCTTGGCCAGGGTGTGGAAATGCAGGTTGAAGCCGAACACCGCGCCCGAATTGTCCGGCGTCACGTCCAGCTTGTCCGTGTCCACGGCGAAGACGGTGAAGATGTAGCGGTGCGGGCCGTGGCCCGGAGGCGGGGCGGCGCCGCCGAAGCCCGCGGGGCCATAGTCGGTGCGCCCCTCGACCGCCCCGGCGGGCAGGTCGGCGGACGAGGCGCCGGTCTTCAGCTCGGTCACATCGGCGGGGATGTTGGCCACTGTCCAGTGCCAGAAGCCCGAGCCCGTGGGCGCGTCGGGGTCATAGCAGGTGACGGCGTAGCTCTTCGTGCCCTCGGGCGCTCCCGACCATGACAGGTGCGGCGAGGTGTTCCCCTTCGCCTGAACCTGCGCGTCCGGCAGCACGCCGCCGTCGGTGATGTCGTTGGAGGTGAGGGTGAAGGTCATGGGCGTCTCCCGCGATTGGCGCGGCAGACTTAACGCATCAGGCGACGATCCGTCACCCGCGACGCGAGGTCAGTGCGCTGCGTCCTTGGCCTGCTGCGTAAAGGCGCTGTCGTCCATCCACCCGCCGGCCAGCGCGGAGGCGAACACCACGCAGCCGACGAGGATGAACAGCACGACCAGCAGCTTGCCGATCCGCTTCAAGCGACCTCGATCCGATAGGATTCGATCACCGTGTTGGCGAGCAGGGTCTCGCACATTTTCTTGGCTTCGACGGCGGGATCGCCCTCACCGGCGAAGTCGAACTCGATCAGCTTGCCGACGCGGGCGTTGGCGACGCCGCCCCAGCCCAGATTACTCAGCGCGCCTTCAACGGCCTTGCCCTGCACGTCCAGGACGCCCGGCTTGAGGAAGACGTGAACCTTGACCTTGGCCATCAGTGCAGCCCTCCCTGAATGACCGTCGGCATGCCCTTCATGATGCCCAGGCGACGCGCGACTTCGGTGTAGCTTTCGATGACATTGCCCAGGTCGCGGCGGAACCGGTCCTTGTCCAGCTTCTCGCCGGTGGTGGTGTCCCACAGACGGCAGCTGTCCGGGCTGATCTCGTCAGCCAGGATGACGCGGGCGAAGTCGTTCTCCCAGACCCGGCCGAACTCGATCTTGAAGTCGACCAGCTGGATGCCGACGGCGCCGAACATGCCCGACAGATAGTCGTTCACGCGCACGGTCATGGCCAGAATGTCGTCCAGCTCCTGGGTCGAGGCCCAGTTGAAGGCGGTGATGTGCTCTTCGGTCACCATCGGATCGTTGAGCTCGTCCTTCTTCAGGTAGAACTCGATGATCGAACGGGGCAGGGGCGTGCCTTCCTCGATGCCGAGGCGCTTGCTCATCGAGCCGGCCACGACGTTGCGGCACACGACTTCCAGCGGAATGATCTCGACTTCGCGGATCAGCTGCTCGCGCAGGTTCAGCCGCTTGATGAAGTGGTTGGTCACGCCGATGCCGTTCAGGCGAGTCATGATGAACTCGCTGATCTGGTTGTTGATGACGCCCTTGCCCTCGAACGTGGCCTTCTTCTGGGCGTTGAAGGCGGTGGCGTCGTCCTTGAAGTACTGGATCAGGGTGCCGGGCTCGGGTCCTTCATACAGGATCTTGGCCTTGCCCTCGTAGAGCTTCTTGCGCTTGACGTTCATCGGGTCTCGTCCAGGCGGGCCTCGCCGGAAACAAAAAACGCGCGGCCAGCGCGTAGGTCTGGTCAGCGCGATCCGGAATCGGGGAGGCGGGTAAAATCGTCGCGGCCTCCTTAGCGGAACACGTCTCCCGACACAAACGCGCGGCGTTAATGACACCGAAGGCGGACAAGCCGCCGCAACCCATCGGTTCCGGTTGCGTTCGACCCGGTCGCGGCTTAGAGCAGCGCGACGCGGCCATCCTCCCGGCCGTTTGAGGAGCCTGCAGACGCCCATGACCACCTTTGACGATCGCGAAAAGGGCTACGAGGCCAAGTTCGCCCTCGATGAGGAGCAGGAGTTCAAGGCGACCGCTCGCCGGAACAAGCTGCTGGGTCTGTGGGCCGCCGAGAAGATGGGCCTGAACGACGAAAGCGCCGCCCAGTACGCCGCCGCCGTCGTGCGCGCCGACTTCGAACAGCCGGGCGAGGAAGACGTCTTCCGCAAGGTCGCCCAGGACTTCGAAGGTTCGGGCCTGACCGTCTCGGAAGGCGAAATCCGCCGCAAGATGGACGAGCTGTCCTCGGTCGCCCGCGAGCAGATCCGCAACGGCGAATAAGCCGGGCGCATCGCCGAACAGAATCAGGGGCCGCTCCGTCGCCGGGGCGGCCCCTTTCTCTTGCGCCTCAGTCGGCGAAGACCACGGTCTTGGAGCCGTTCAGCAGCACCCGGTCCTCCAGATGGTGCGCCACGGCCCGCGCCAGCACCCGGCGCTCGATGTCCCGGCCCTTGCGCACCAGATCCTCGGGCGTGTCGCGGTGGCTGATCGGCTCCACGTCCTGCTGGATGATCGGACCCTCATCCAGATCGGCGGTGACATAGTGGGCGGTGGCCCCAATCACCTTCACCCCGCGCGCATGCGCCTGATGATAGGGCTTGGCGCCCTTGAACCCCGGCAGGAACGAGTGGTGGATATTGATGCACCGCCCCTCCAGCCGCCCGGCCAGATCGTCGGACAGGATCTGCATGTAGCGGGCGAGGACCACCAGTTCGGTGTCCGTCTCCTCGATCAGCCGCAGCAGGCCCGCCTCCTGCGCCGCCTTGTCGGCCGCGCTGACCGGCAGGTGGTGGAAGGGCAGGTCGCCCAGATCGACATGGCCGATCTGATCCCGGGGATGGTTGGAGACGATGCCGGTGATCGTCATCGGCAATTCCTCGGCCCGCCAGCGATACAGCAGGTCGGCCAGGCAGTGATCGAACCGCGAGGTCAGGATCATCACCCGCCGCGGCTCAGGCCCCCTCAGGGTCCAGTCCATCCCGAATCGCGCCGCGACCGTTCCGAAAGCGTCGCGCAGGGCCTCGATGTCGTCGCCCTCGGCGGGTTCGAAGACGACCCGCATGAAGAAGGTCTCCGTCGACGGATCGCCGAACTGCTGGGCGTCCGAAATGTTCGCGTCCCGCTGGAACAGGAAGGCCGAAACGGCGGCGACGATGCCGTGCCGGTCGGGGCAGGAGAGGGTCAGGATCATGCGGTCTCGGTCGGGGAGGCGACGTAGGGCGCCAAGATGGCCCAATGTTCGGCCTTCCACGCAAGCGGTTTCGCCATCGCCGGACTGCTGGACGGCAGGACCAGCCGCGCGATCCGCCCGTCATCCGGTCCCAGGACCCGCGCCCCCTCCGTCGCCGCCTTGCCGCCGTTGAAAGCGATCGCCTGCAGTTGGGGCAGGGCGGCGATCAGGGTCTTCAGGTCCGCATGGGTCGGCATGCGGATGGCGGTGTCCAGGCTGCCCACCCGCGTCGCCTCGGCGATCACGTCCCACAGCCCGATCCCGTGCGCCCGTAACAGGTCCAGCCGCGCCTCATAGGGTTGATCCTTCAGGTCCGGCTGCCCGATCACCCCGCCGACCAGCGGCCAGAACCCGTTGCGCGGATGGCCATAATACTGCCCGGCCTTAAGCGAGGCATCGCCGGGCAGGCTGCCGAGGATCAGCAGGCGGGTGTTCGCATCCACGACGGGATCGAACGCCCGCTTCAGCATCAGGCGGCGCCGAACACCCGCGCGAACACCGTGTCGACATGCTTGGTGTGGTAGCCGAGGTCGAACAGGGCCTCGAGCTGGGCTTCGGGCAGGGTGACGCGGGCGTCGGCCTTCAGGAAGTCTAGGAAGCGACCCTCGCCGCGCCACACCTTCATGGCGTTCTCCTGCACGGCGGCATAGGCGTCCTCGCGGCTCACGCCCGCCTGCGTCAGGGCCAGCATCACCCGCTGCGAGTGCACCAGCCCGCCCAGCAGGTCGATATTCTTCTGCATATTCTCGGGATAGATGTTCATCCGCTCGACCACGCCCGCCAGACGGTGCAGGGCGAAGTCCAGATGGATGGTCGCATCCGGCCCGATGCCGCGCTCGACCGACGAGTGGCTGATATCGCGCTCGTGCCACAGGGCGACGTTCTCCATCGCCGGCACGACCGACGAGCGGACCAGACGGGCCAGACCCGTCAGGTTCTCGGTCAGGATCGGGTTGCGCTTGTGCGGCATGGCCGACGAGCCCTTCTGGCCCTTGTCGAAGAACTCCTCGGCCTCCAGCACTTCGGTGCGCTGCAGGTGGCGGATCTCGGTCGCCAGACGTTCGATCGACGAGGCCACGACGCCCAGCGCCGCGAAGAAGGCGGCGTGGCGGTCGCGCGGGATCACCTGCGTCGAGACCGGCTCGACCTGCAGGCCCATCTTGTCCGCGACGTACTGCTCAACCGCCGGATCGACGTTGGCGAAGGTGCCCACGGCGCCCGAGATGGCGCAGGTGGCGATTTCTTCCTTGGCCGTGATCAGGCGGCGTTTCGCCCGCTGGAACTCGGCGTGATAGCCGGCCAGTTTCAGGCCGAAGGTGATCGGTTCGGCGTGGATGCCGTGGCTGCGACCGACCTGCGGGGTGAATTTGTGCTCCTTGGCGCGGGTCTCCAGCGCGGCCAGCACCCGGTCCACGCCGCCGATCAGCAGGTCCGACGCGCGGGCCAGCTGCACCGCGAAACAGGTGTCCAGCACGTCCGAGGAGGTCATGCCCTGGTGCAGGAAGCGGGCTTCCTCGCCGACAATCTCCGACACATGGGTCAGGAAGGCGATGACGTCGTGCTTGGTGGTGCGCTCGATCTCGTCGATCCGGTCGGCGTCGAACACCGCGTCCTTGCCCTTGGCCCAGATGGCCTCGGCGGCGTCGGTCGGGATCACCCCCAGCTCGGCCATCTTGGTGGCGGCGTGCGCCTCGATCTCGAACCAGATCCTGTACTTTGTCTCTTGCGACCAGATGGCGACGGCGTCGGGGCGGGAATAGCGCGTGATCATGGACGGGCCGTGTCGGTCGGAGGGGCCCCGGAGTCAAGCGCCGCTTGTGTTTCAACCGATCAAACTCGGTCGCATCCGAGCGCGTCACGCCCTATGAAGGGCGTCGAACCGGGAGGGATTCAAATGGAACTGATCATCGGGCCGCGCCTGTACTCGACCTGGTCCCTGCGGCCCTGGCTGGTGCTGAAGCGCTGCGGGGCGGACTTCACCACCACCGAGTTCGATATCTATTCCCCCGCCGGTCAGGCGGAACTGGAGCGCATCTCGCCCTCACGCCTCGTGCCGCTGCTCAAGGTCGACGGCGAGACGATCTGGGACTCCATGGCCATCTCCGTCTGGGCTGCCGAACAGCACCCGCAGGCGAAGCTCTGGCCCGCCGATCCCCACGCCCGCTGGCTGGCCCGATCCGCGGCCTGCGAGATGCACGGCGGCTTCATGGCCCTGCGCACCCACTGCGGCATGGGGCCGGATCACACCATGGTCGGCCCCGACCGCTCACCCCTGCCGACCGGGGAGGGGCTGGAGCGCGACATTCGCCGCCTCGTCTCGCTGTTCATGGAGATGCGCGCCCGGTTCGGCGCCGGCGGCTCCTACCTGTTCGGCGAGTGGTCGATTCCCGACGCCTTCTTCACCCCGGTGGCGACCCGCTTCCGCCACTTCCAGGTCAACCTCGCGGACTTCGGCGATGACGGGACGGCCCAGGCCTATTGCGACGCCCTGCTGGCCCAACCGGACTTCCTTGAGTGGTCAGAGGCGGCGTTGCGTTAACCGCACACTCCAACCCGACCTTAAGACAACGGCGCTATTCCATGGACCTGAAGGAACGCGGACGCGTTCGAGGTCTGTCATGTCGATGCAAGCGCCCCAGCCCGTCGCCGCCCGCCGCCCCAGCCTGCTGGTGTACGGACTGCTGATCGTGGTCGCCTGCTGCCTGCCGGCCCTGCTGCTGGCGGGGCTTTAACCGCCCGTCGGCTGAACGGCCGCCACCTCGACCGGCTGCGCCGGCATCGGAGGCGGGGGCACATAGTCCAGGCTCAGCGGAACCAGCGGCGCGCCTGACGCCACGGCGTCCAGCGTGTTCAGCGGCAGGCCGTTCATGCGCTGATAGACCCAGTAGGCGGCCACGACCTTCTCGACGTAATCGCGGGCCTGCGGAACATCGATGGTCTCGATCAGCAGCAGCGGATCGGCGTCCGGTCCCAGCTTGCGCACCGCCGCCATCATCGGGCCCGGCCCGGCGTTGTACGAGGCCGCGACCCGCAGCAGGTCGCCGTTGATCTCCGGCATGGCCAGCACGCGGTTCACATAGGCCTGACCGAGACGGGCGTTCACCGCCGGATCGAACAGCCGGTCCGGCGAGCTCACGAAGCCCCGGTCGCCGGTCAGCTCCGCCGCCGTCGTCGGCATCACCTGCATCAGGCCATAGGCCCCGGCGCCGGAGCGGGCGCGGGCGTTGAAGCCGGTCTCCTTGCGGGCGATCGCATAGACCAGCGACCGCTCGATGGTGAAGCCGCCGACCGGCTCGATCACCGGCTGGGCGTAGTTGTTGGCGTCGACGCGCCGCACGTCATTGTCCGAGCCGGTCACGCGCGGTCCCAGCGCGCGCCCCAGCGCGGCCCACAGCTCGCGACCACGTTGGGTGGCCGCCGCCCGCATGCCGGTCCGCAGCTCCTGCCGGGCGTCGCTGCGCCGGCCGACTTCCGTGAAGGCGACGGTGCGGCGGGCGCGCGGCTCGGACCTGACGAACTCTTCCAGTTCGTCGGCGGGCACGCCGATGGGCTCGTCCGACGAATAGACCGCGCGCTGCAGCGAGGCCGCCTGATAGGGGCGCGGCCCCATGTTCTCGATAGTCACATCCTCGCCCAGCTGTCGCAGGGCGATCTGGCCGTAGAAGGTGGCGGGCCAGGCGGCGGCGCGGCGCAGCAGCGGCTGCACCCGGTCCTGCTGGCTCGACCGGCCGGCCGAACGCGCGGCCCAGAAGCCCGCGCCGGCGCGGACCCAGCTGTCCTCGGTCGGGTCGTTCAGCACCGTTTCAAAAGCAGTGGTCGCGGCGCCGAACTCACCCAGCCGGTACTGGGCCAGCCCCACGCTCCACCAGTCGCCGACCTCCTGTCCCAGGATCACGGCGCCGGCCAGGTCGTCGCGGTTCAGCGCCACGCGCGCGGCCTTCAGCGGATCGCCTTCGGTGTTCTGGCCGGCGGCGGACGCGGCGGCCCAGCTGCGGTTCGAGAAGCGCGAGGCCCGGCGCGGTTCGGCGGCCCCGTCGGGGCGGCGGCGCATGGCCAGATTATAGACCCGGTCCGCATTGGGCAGGTCCGAATACTCTTCCAGCCAGGCAGCCAGCTCCTCGTAGGTGGCGGTATGGCTGGTGTGGAACAGGCGCTCGAACTCGACGGTCCCCAGCAGGACGCGGTCCTGCGCCTCCCGGGCCGAGGCGCGGGCGGCTTCGAGGTCGCCCCGGCGCAGGGCGTCGAAGGCGGTGGTGTAGCTGAGCCGGTCGGCGGGGCTCAACGCGCTGGGCGCGCGACGATCATTCTCGTCCGCATGGGCCAGGCCGCCGAGGGCGGTCAGCGCAAGAACAAGCGTCGGCGCGAGGATCGCGCGGCGGAAAGAAACAGGCACTGAGGCGGCCCCCCTGAGAGCGGACCCCTGACCGTCTCGTTCGGTCGGCGTCTCGCTGTTCGTTCGGTCGTCAGATCAAAAAGGCGCCACGCCCTCGACCCATGTCAAGTTTTCCGGATTTTTGGGGCCGTTTTGCGTCGGGGAGGTTAACGCCCCTGGCGCTCACTCAGCCGCGTCCAGCCGCGCCGCCAGCGCCAGCATATCGGCCCAGGCGGCCTTCTTGGCCATCGGGGTGCGCAGCAGGAAGGCGGGATGGAAGGTCGGCAGGGCCGGCGCCGAGACATTGCCCTCGGCCAGCCGCCATTCCTTCCAGTGGCCGCGCATCTTCATGATGCCGTCCTCGGTGGACAGCACCGACTTGGCCGCCGCCGCGCCCAGCAACAGCACCAGCTTCGGCTTCAGCAGGAAGAAGGCCCGTTCCAGGAAGGGGGCGCAGACCGCCTGTTCCGCCGGGCTCGGCGTCCGGTTGCCCGGCGGCCGCCAGAAGACGGTGTTGGTGATGAACACACGGTCCGTCAGTCCGGCCTCGGCCAGCATCCGGTCCAGCAACTGCCCTGCCTTGCCGACGAAGGGCTGTCCGCGCTCGTCCTCTTCCGCGCCGGGGCCTTCGCCGATGATCAGGATCGGCGCCTGCGGATTGCCGCGCGAGAAGACGGACTGTTTCGCGCCCATGTCCCGCAGCGGGCAGCCGGTGAAGCCGGCGATGGCTTCGCCCAGCGCCTCCAGCGTGTCCGCGCCCGCCGCCAGCCGTCGCGCCTCCGCCGCCGCATCGCCCGTGGCGGGCAGGGCGACCACCGAGGCTGTCGCCTTGGCCACGGCCTTCACCGCGGGCGGCGGCGCCACATGGGTGCGGTCCACCGGCGCGTCCTCGAAACAGGCGTCGACCCCCGCATCCCGCCAGAAGGCGAGCAGGCTTTCGGTCGCTGCGGTGTCGAGGGCTGGGGCGTTCACAGGAGGGATGTAGCGCGAACGGCTCCTCATGGCGACGCCCGGTTGCGGCGGCATCGCTGCACCGATAGTATGATCATGTCTCTGGAGGCGTTGATCATGAGCGTGGTTCGCAAGACCATCACCCTGACCGAACAGCAGGACGCCTGGATTTCCGCCCAGGTCGAGGCCGGCCTCTACACCAACGACAGCGAAGCGATCCGCGACCTGATCCGCCGTGAACAGGCCCGGGCCATCGAGATCGAACGGGTTCGCATGGCCCTGGTCGAGGGCGAGCGCAGCGGACCGCCGGAGTCCTTCGACTTCGCCGCGTTCAAGCGGCGCAAGATCGCCGAGCATGGCTGAGTACCGGCTCTCGCCGGCCGCCCAGCGCGACCTCGAAGCCATCTTCGACTACACGGTCGCCGAGTGGGGACTTCAGCAGGCTGTCCGCTACATCGATCTGATTGAGGCGGCCTGCACAGCCTTGGCCGAAACCCCGATGGCGGCCGCGGCCTGCGACCACATTCGCCTCGGCTACCGGCGCCGACGGGTGCAGCGCCACGTCATCTATGCCCGGCCTGAGCCCTATGGTGCGGCCATCATCCGTATCCTGCATGACAGCATGGACGCCGAACATCACCTGTAGGGCGCTTTGGCGTCGGTTGTGCTTGACCGCCCCCGCGTCACCTTCCGATAAGCGAACAAGGGAAGACCATACGAATAACGAGGATAATCGGGCATGGCCGAGGAAGCGATCGAGGGCGGGGCGAAGAACGCCTGGCAGGAAGCCGTGATCGACAAGCTGCCGCCGGCCGAGGCGTTGGCGGGCGTCGAGCGCGAGGTCATGGAGTACGATGTCGTCATCGTCGGCGGTGGTCCCGCCGGCCTGTCCGCCGCCATCCGCCTGAAGCAGCGTGCCGAGAAGGACGGCAAGGACATCTCCGTCGCCGTGCTGGAGAAGTCGGCCGAGATCGGCGGCCACATCCTGTCCGGAGCCGTGATCGACCCCAAGGCGCTGAACGAGCTGTTCCCCGACTGGAAGGAGCGCGGCGTGCCCCTCGAAACGCCGGTCACCAAGGACAAATTCCTGCTGCTCGGACCGCAGGGCGTGCTGCCCCTGCCGATGTTCGCCTTCCCGCCGCTGATGCACAACGACGGCTGCTACATCGCCTCGCTGGGCAATGTCGCCCGCTGGCTGGGCGAGCAGGCCGAGGCGCTGGGCGTCGAGGTTTATCCCGGCATGGCCGCCAGCCACGTCGTCTGGGACGAGCCGACCGGTCGCGTGAAGGGCGTCGTCGCCGGCGTCTTCGGCATCGACCGCGAGGGCAAGCCCACCGGCGAGTTCCAGCCCGGCATCGAACTGCACGGCAAATACGTCTTCATCGCCGAGGGCGTGCGCGGTTCGCTGGCCAAGACCATCATGGCCCGCCACAACCTGTGCGACGCCGCCGATCCGCAGAAGTTCGGCATCGGCATCAAGGAACTGTGGCAGATCCCGGCGGACAAGCACCAGCCCGGTCTGGTCCAGCACTCGACCGGCTGGCCGCTGGACGAGTTCACCGGCGGCGGCAGCTTCCTCTATCACTTCGGCGATCGCTACGTGACCGTCGGCTATGTGGTTCACCTGAACTACAAGAACCCGCACATCTCGCCCTTCGACGAGTTCCAGCGCTTCAAGCACCACCCTTCGATCGCCGAGCATCTGGAAGGCGGCACGCGCATCTCCTACGGCGCCCGCGCCATCACCGAGGGCGGCTTCCAGTCGGTGCCGAAACTGGCCTTCCCGGGCGGCGCCCTGATCGGCTGCTCGGCGGGCTTCGTGAACGTCCCGCGCATCAAGGGCAGCCACAACGCCATGAAGACCGGCATGCTGGCCGCCGAGGCCGCCTATGACGCCGTCATGGCCGGTCGCTCGGGCGACGAACTGGTCGAGTACCAGGCCGCCTATGAGAACAGCTGGGTCTACAAGGAGCTCAAGCTCGTCCGGAACGCCAAGCCCCTGCTGTCCAGGCTGGGCACCAGCATCGGCGGCGCTGTCGGCCTGTTCGACATGTGGTTCCAGACCCTCTTCGGCGGCTTCTCCCTGCTGGGCACGATGCGGCACACCAAGACCGACGCCGCCTCGACCGAGGAAGCCTCGAAGCACAAGCCGATCGCCTATCCCAAGCCCGACGGGAAGCTGTCGTTCGACAAGCTGTCGTCGGTGTTCATCTCCAACACCAACCACGCCGAGGACCAGCCGGCCCACCTCAAGCTGCTGGACCCGTCCGTGCCGATCCGGGTCAACCTGCCGAAGTATGGCGAGCCGGCGCGTCTCTACTGCCCGGCGGGCGTCTATGAGGTGCTGACGCCGGAAGGCGGCGGCGAGCCGCGCTTCCAGATCAACGCCCAGAACTGCGTCCACTGCAAAACCTGCGACATCAAGGATCCGTCGCAGAACATCGTCTGGACCACGCCCGAAGGCGGCGGCGG
>JAVHYH010000083.1 GCA_031119155.1 Brevundimonas sp. | reverse complement strand
GTGGCTGTTCTGGCAGGTCGGCGGTCTGGGGCCGATGGCGGGCCAGACCCATCACTTCCGCCAGTATGCGCCGAGCCTGATCCGCGACCAGCGCCAGATCGCCTACGGCGTGCGGCGGTATACGGACGAGACGCACCGGCTCTACGGCGTGCTGGATCGTCGTCTGGCAAACCGGGACTATCTCGCGGGTGATTACTCCATCGCCGACATGGCGGCCTGGCCCTGGATCCTGCCCGAGCATCAGGGGCAGAACATCGACGAGCTCCCGAACCTGACGGCCTGGCTGGCGCGGGTGGGCGAGCGACCGGCGGTGCAACGGGGCAGGGCGCTGGGCGATGAACTGCGCAAGAATCTGGCGGCGTCCGGCAAGGAGGCCGAGGCGGCGCGCAAGGTGCTGTTCGGCCAGCGCGCGCGGTAACTCTCTGTCAGCTTTCCGGTGACGACTCGTTAGGGCCTCTGAATCAGGGATTATCGAGAGATTTCAGAGGTCTTTACGATGCGCAGAAAGTGGGTCCGATTTCGTCGAAAAGGGTCTTTGACCCCCCTTGCTGTTAACCCTGTGTTCAAACCGCGGGTATTTCACTCGGGTCACAGGGCAAGGCCAGAACGGCGTTGGGCCCCGGAGACAGAGTTATGAACGCGCAAGAACTGGCGCCGGAAATGATGGTCGAGGACGCGGGTCTGCCGCTGCCGACCGCGGACATGAACGGGGACGACCTGTTCCGCCTGGGCCTGATGTATTCCACGGGCCAGAACGGCTGCCCGATGGACCGGGTCTCGGCCCACATGATCTTCAACCTCGCCGCCATGAAGGGCAGCCTCGAAGCGCGCATCTATCGCCGCGAGATGAGCGAGGAGATGGAACGCGAAGAGATCAGCGAGGCCCAGAAGGCGGCGCGCCGGTATATCGACGCAGGCGTGGTGAAGCTCGCGGCCTGATCTGCGCTCGCTACGACTGACCGTCGGGATCACCAGTGGTTAGTGGATAGTGATTGGTGGTTGGCTGTGTCAGGCGTCTGTGCGTCTGCTCAGCGACGCGGAAAGCGCCACCAGCATGCGGCTGATGTCGGACGACGCGAGCAGGAGCATCCGGGCGTCGGAGGCAGGCAGGTAGGATAGCCTTTCCGCCAACAGCAACTGGGTCTCGGCTTCGGCCAGTGACCCTCTCGCCATGCCGACGAACTGGATGAACTCTCCGGTGCTTCGCCTCGCCGATCCTTCGGCAATATTGGACGCCACGGAGACTGCCGCCCGTCTCACCTGGCTGATCAGCCCAAAGCGCTCATCACTGGGCCAGTGCGCGGTCGCCTCATAGACAGCTTCTGTCCACGTCATCGCCTGCCGCCAAACCTGCAGGTCGCGATAGCTGACTATGCCTTGGGCCATGAGTGCGAGGGGGTGCGGCTGCGATCCACTAGCCACTAACCACCAATCACTTCCATGAACAACTTTTGAGAGTTTGGCTCCGCCCTCAATAGAGCCCTAGAAACTCTGATATTGCCCGCCCAGCGCGTAGGTGAACCCGACCGGCAGGGCGTTGCGGAACTGGGTGACCCAGTTGGCGACTTCACCCAGGGTTGAGCGTGGCACATAGATGATGTCGCCGCGACGCAGGGCGATGACCTCGCCGCGACGGGGACGCAGGTCTACCGCCCGAAGCATGCGAACGCCGCCGCGACCGCGACGGATCAGGGCGACCTCGCCCTGTTTCGCGGTCGGCAGGAAGTCGCCCGCCTGGATCACGGCCTGATAGGCGTCCAGATCGCCGTTCATCTCGATCATGCCCGGGGTGCGAACCTCGCCGCCGACCCAGACGCGGATCGGTCCGGCGGTCTTCAGCGTCACCTCGACCATGGGGCGGCGCAGCTGGCTGGCGTAGGCGTCGGAGGCGTCGGCCTCGAGCTCGGCGATGGTCCGGTCCGCCGCCATCAACTGACCGACCAGCGGCAGGGAGACCCGTCCGTCCGGTCCGATCCGCTGGGTGCGGGTCAGTTCGGTCGCCGTCGGGGTCGCGATCTCGATCTCGTCGCCGGGATAAAGGACATATTCGGGCTCATCGTCCGACCAGTCGGCGAAGCCGATCTCGGGGAAGGAGGTGCGGCTGACGCTCTCGACCCGCCCGGCGCCGGCCGAGGCGGGGAGGGGCATGCGCGAGTCTTCGCCCATCAGCTGCCCCGCGCCGCCACAGCCCGCCAGAGTTCCGGCTCCGCCCAGAAGGCCGAGCAATATCAGGCGGCGGTCGATGGACATGGCGGAATCGCTCCGAAATCGGCGTTGAAGGCACCCTGAGGGCTTATGGGTAACCCATGGTTAACGCGGGTGGGCGAAGGCTGAGGCTCAACAGTCCCGTTTGATGGAATCACTCCGTTCGCATGCGCACGACGGCCTACACGACAGTCCGGCCGCGCTACGGCTTCGCTGACATCGTCGGCCTGCTGTTCCGCGAGCTGTTGCTGATGATCGTGATCTTCCTCGCCGTCTTCGCCATCGGCACGGCGGTCGTGCTGACCCTGAAGAAGAGCTACACGGCCACCTCCAGCGTCTATGCGGGCGCAGGGCAGGAGTATGTCTATCAGCCGCGCGTCGGCGTGACCGACCGCACGGCGCAACCGCTGGAGGCCTCGGCGGTCGCCCAGGCCGAGGCGCAGATTCTCGGCAGCCTTGAGGTGAAGCGTCGCGCCGTTCAGGCGCTGGGGCCGGACGTCATCCTGGGGCCCAAGGCCAAGGGTACGACCACCGAGAGGGAACTGGCGGCCCTGAAGGCGCTGGACACCGGACTGGGCGTGGGGACCACCCCGGCCAGCGCCATCATCTCTGTGTCCTATTCGGCGGATGATCCCGAGCGGGCGGCGCGGGTGCTGAACGCGGTGGTCGACCAGTATCTGATCCAGCGCCGCAACGTCTTCCGCGACCGCGCCAGCCCGGCCTTCACCGCCCAGCGCGAGGCCTTCGAGACCGAGCTGTCGGACGCCGACGGCGCCTATGAAGCCTTCCTGCGGTCGAATGACATCGGCGACTTCGCCACCGCCAAGGCGACGCTGGCGGCGACCTACCAGACCACCTTCGCCGAAACCCTGTCGGTTCGCGCCCAGCTCAATCAGGCCTCGCAGCGTCTGCGGACCCTGGAGGCGCAACTGGCGCAGCAGCCGTCGGAGATCGTGCTTCAGCAGGACCTGAATGTCTCGGCCCAGGACCAGATCCTGACGCTGCGCACCGAGCGCGAGAACCTGTTGGCCCGCTATACCGAGGACGCCCAGCCGGTGCGGGACATCGATCAGCGCATCGCTCAGTTGCAGGCCTATGTGGCGACCGGCACGACGGTCGGCGCCCGCGAGGTCCGCACCGGCCCCAGCACCATCTTCACCGAGATCGAGACCACCCGGATCAACGCCGCCGCCGACCGCGATGCGCTGGCGGCGCGTCTGGCCGTGCTGGAGGGGCAGTTGAACACCCTGCGCCAGCGTCAGGCGCATCTGACCCAGCTGGAATCGACCAATGCGACCCTGGCCGGCAACCGCGAGGTTCTGACCGCCAAGGTGCGCGAGTTCCAGCAACGCGAGACCGAGGCCCGCGCCGACAGCGCCCTGGTCGCCGCCGGGGCCGACAATGTCACCGTCATCGCCCGCGCCGAGGCCCCGACGCGGGGCAAGAGCCTGAAGATGCCGCTGCTGGCCGCGGTCTTCCTGTTCGCCGGCTTCACCGCCCTGTGCGTCGGCCTGCTGCGGGTGTTCACCCGTCGCGGCTTCACCACGCCCGCCTCGACCGGGCGCACGCTGGAGATGCCGGTGCTGGCCGTGGCCCCGGTGAAGGGACGGTAGGCGTCGATGGTCGATCTGACGTCCGAAATGGCGGCCCTCTGGGCGGCGCTGGGACCGGCGCCGGGCCATCGCGGTCGCGTGATCCAGATCGCCGCCGCCAACTCCGGCGAGGGCGTCTCGACCGTTGCGCGCGAGTACGCCCGTCTGGCCGCCGTCCGCGCCCGTCGCCCGGTCTGGCTGGTCGACGCCGATCTGGCCCAGCAGGGACAGGTGGAGGCCATGGCGTCGGAGCCTGACCGCTTCGGCAAGGCCGGCAAGGCGGCGATGGCGACGCCCGACGGCTCCATCTTCTTCGCGATCACGCCCCGGATCATGGATCGCGAGGGCAGGCCGGTGCATCCGGCGCGGCTGGTCACGGCGCGGCCGTTCCTGGGCGGTCGCCTGTGGGGCACGCGGTTCGCGGGCGAGCATCTGCGCTCGGGCCAGCGGGCCGAGGTCCTGGCCGACGCCCGCTACTGGGACGCCCTGCGTCGCCATGCCGATACGGTGGTGATCGACGCCCCGGCGGCCGACCGCAGCGACACCGCCATTACCCTGGCGCCCTTCGTCGACGCGACCGTGCTGGTCGTCGCGGCGGGCAGCACGGCCGCCAGCGATCCGCTGATCCTGCGCGACGAGATCGAGGCCGTGGGCGGCAAGATCGCCGGCGTCGTGGTCAACCGCTCGACCTACAACCCGCCGGCCTTCCTGAAGCGCCTGACGGGCTAGGTGCGGTCCAGCCGGGCCACCTCGGCGGCGCCGTAGAAGCGAGGCTCGAAGCCCTTCATCCAGAACAGCTTGCCGACGCCGCGCGCGGTGCGGTCGTACATCTGCGCGCGCTTCGGGTTGTTGACCAGCGTCAGGGCCAGAGACGCGGCGCCGAAGACCACGGCCTGTCCGGCGCCGATGATCATCCAGCGGACGACGCCCGGCCAGTTGCGCGCGGCGGCGGCGGTCTGGCTGGGGCCTTGCCCATAGGCGAAGGCGCGGGTGAGGGCGTAGTTCAGTGTGGCGCGGTGAGCGGGGGCGAACTCCTCGACCATGGCGTCGGCGGCCCAGCCGAAGCGGCCGCCACGCGCCGCCAGCGCCGCGAACAGGATGTCGTCCTCGCCGCCGGTGTGATCCGCCGAGGCGCTGAAGGGCGCATCGCCGGGCAGGGCGGTCGCGCGCACCAGCAGGGAATTGCCGCAGCCCCAGGGATGATCGACCAGTCCGGTCTCGGCCGGGCCGTCACGGCCGAAGAAACGTTCGAGGTAGGGCTTGAGCCAGTCCTGCGCCTCGGGCGCGCGGCCGGTGATGGGGCCGAAGACGGCGTCGGCGCCGGTCTGCGCCTGCGCGGCCAGAAGGGCCGCCAGCCAGCCGGGCGAGGCGGCCTCGTCGTCGTCGAGGAAGGCGATCAGCGGCGCGTCCGTGACGGCCAGTCCGGCGTTGCGCGCGCGGGCCACGCCGGGCGTCGGCTCGGACACATAGACCAGCGGAAACGGGCTCCCGGCGCGCAGGCCGTCAACTGTTGAGCTTGCCGAGGCCAGCGGGTCGTTGTCGACCACGATCACCGCCGCGACCCGCTGTTCGACGCCGGTCTGGGCGAAGATGGAGCGCAGGGCGCGCGTCAGGCTTTCCGGCCGTCTGAGGGTCGGGATGATGACGGCGACGTCCATCACACGGCGTCCGCATAGAGGGCGGCGCGGTACAGGCGCAGGGAGAAGGCGCGGGCGGCGACCGGCAGCAGCTCGGCCCCGGCGGCCTTGCGCACAAGCTGGCGCAGGACGGGCAGGCCGGGGATTTTCTTGAGCAGCTTCGCCGCCTTGTAGCTGGGGTAGGCGGCGACGATCTCCGGGTGGCGCTCGGCCATGCGGGCGAAGTTCGGCGCGGACTGTTCGTATTTGCGGGCCAGCGCATCGACGGTGTCGAGACCCATGTGGGTGGCGGCGTTATCCAGGTGCACGACGCGGAAGCGGCGCGAAACGCGCATCGCCCACTCCACATCCTCCCAGCCCCAGCCGGTGAAGCCGCTGTCGAAGGCCTCGGCCTCGAAGACGTCGCGGCGGACCAGCAGGTTGGAGGTGTAGACGTATTTCTCAGGCTGCTTCGCCCGCTCGGTATAGGGCACGCACTCTGACTTGGCGGCCATGGCGCGGTGCACCTGAAACTTCGCGTCGGTCGGGGCCTGCAGCAGGGAGAAGCCGCCGAAGGCGACGGCGGGATCCTCGCGTGACACCAGATCGGCCCAGTCGCGCAGGAAGCGGCGATGGTCGGGGCGCATGTCGCTGTCGAGGAAGAGCAGGCTGCCGCCGCGCGCCGCCGAGGCCAGCCGGTTGCGGCCGATGGCGCGGCCCTCGTTGGCGGGCAGGGTGATCAGGCGCACGGGCAGGGCCATGGCCTTTACCTGCGCGACCAGACGGGCGGTCAGGGCGGCGTCGGCGGTGCCGTCGTCCAGCAGAATGATCTCGACCGCGCCCTCGACCGAGGCGGCCTCCTCGTCCAGCAACTGAAGCAGATCGGCGGGATCGTCGCGCAGGAAGGGGATCAGCACCGAGACCGCGGGCTTCGCGGTCTTCCAGACGGCGTTGTCGGTGACTTTTGCTTTCGGGGCGGTCATGCGGCGGCCTTTCCGGCGCGGCGGCGCGCGATCAGTCGCAGGGCCACGTCCCGGACCCCGGCGGCGTTGATGGTCAGGGCGACGGCGGCATAGACGATCACGCCCACGCCCGCCGCGAGGATCAGTTCGACGTTCCCGCCCAGCGGCGGCACCAGCGAGACGCAGGCGGCCATGATGGCGGTGGCGACGCCGCAGCGGATCAGGCTCTCCCACGGCACCGGCAGGGGCAGGACGCGGCGGCCCAGCGCCATCGTCGCCAGCAGACCGAGGCCGAAGCTGGCGGCGGTCGCCCAGGCGGCGCCCATGACCCCGAAACGGGGCACCAGGATCAGGTTGAGGATGACGTTGGCACCCGCCGGAATGGCCATGGCCGCCAGCAGGTGCTTGGTCTTGCGGCCGAGGGTGAAGGCCTGGCCGAAATAATAGGCCGTCAGCCCGTAGAGCAGGGCCGACAGGGCGATCCACGGGGTGATCGAGGCCGCGGCGGCGCGCAGGTGCTCGCCGATCAGCACCTCGGACAGCGGGACGGCCACCAGCGCTACCCCGGCGGCGGCGGGTAGGCCGATCAGCAGGAAAGTCGACAGCTGCTCGCGCGCGGCGTCCTTCAGCTGGTCCTTGCCGCCGCGTTCCAGCGCCATGACCAGCGCCGGCTGGCCCGCCGATCCCAGCCACAGGAACAGCACGTCCAGCGTCCGGTTCGCGATCGAATAGCCGGCGTGATAGGCGCCGACCGCCGCCTCATCCATGAAGGCGGCCAGCAGGAATCGGTCGGTGGACGACAGCACCACCGTCAGGGCCAGCGACATGGCGATGGGGTAGCCGTACATCGCATAGTTCCGCATCCGCTCGCGCTCGAACCGGCCCTCGCGCGCCTGCCTGAGTTCGCCCGGCAGGACGAAGGGCAGGGCCAGCAGCGGGGCGAGGCCGAGACCCAGCAGGGGCGCCGCGCCGCCCGCGCCCGCCAGCGCGAAGCCGACGCCGATCAGCAGGCCGCCGATGGACACGGCCATGTCGAAGCCCGCGGCCTTGCTGACCTCGCCGGCGGCCCGGAACCGCTCCTGTCCCAGTTTCAGCAGGCAGCGGGCGGGGGCGCCGGCCAGACCGACGGCCAGGGCGATCTTGAACAGCAGGTCGGTGGGCCACAGCCACAGGCCGATGGCCGTGACGATCAGGAAGGCGCCGCTCAGGGCGAAGGCGGTACGGTACAGGCTGGCGAAATGGCCACGCAGCGACACGCCGCTCTCGGCCGCCCAGAACCGGGCCATGGAGGCTTCCAGCCAGCTGAACACCGCCACATGGGCCAAGGTCATGACCGAAAAGGCGAGGGCGTAGCGTCCGAAGTCTTCAGGGCTGAGCAGACGGGTGAACAGGACGATGGTCAGGAAGCCGACCACGCCCTGGACGATGTTGGCGGGCAGATAGCCCCAGACGCCTTTCCAGAACATCTAGGCGATCACCGGATGGCCGCGCGGTCGCCCAGCAGGACGGGCACGGTCACGGCCATGATCCACAGATCCATCCACACGCTCTGGCGCTCGACATAATCGATATCCAGCTGGACGCGGCGGCGCACGTCCTGGGCCGTGTGCAGGGGGCCGCGCGAGCCGTTGACGGCGGCCCAGCCGGTCATGCCGGGCTTGATGCGGTGGCGATGGGCGTATTCGGCGACCAGACGGGCGCTCTCGACGTGGCCGGTCTTCATGCCGATGGCGTGGGGGCGCGGCCCGACCAGCGACATCTCGCCGGTGATCACGTTCAGCAGCTGGGGCAGCTCGTCGAGGCTGGTCTTGCGGATGAATTTGCCGATCTTGGTCACCCGGTCGTCGTCATGGGTGACCTGACGGCTGGCGGTGGCGTCGGCGGCCTCCTGCCGCATGGAGCGGAATTTCCAGACGACGATCTCTTCCTGATTGAAGCCGTGGCGACGCTGGCGGAAGAAGATCGGGCCGGGGCTGTCCAGACGGATGGCGACGGCGATGACCGCCATGACCGGGGCCAGACCGATCAGGGCGATCAGGCCGACGATCAGGTCCTGCATCCGCTTGTTGAAGGCGCGACGGTCGGGATCGGCGGCGCCCTGGATGTCGGCCAGCGGCGCGGCGGCGAGGCGGTCCAGCGCGACGGCCATCTCCTGCTCGCCGTTCGGCTCGACCAGCAGGGTCACCTCATTGGGCAGCGTCCCGAGACGGGCGGTCAGTTCGCGGACGCGGGCCTCGGCCTTGGGATCGATGGCCAGCACGATCCGGTCGACATAGGGCGTCATCTTGTGGGTCAGCAGGTCATTGGCCGAGCCCAGCACCGGCACGCCCTCAATCGCCGTCGGGCTGCGGGCCAGACGGTCGTCGAAGATGCCCAGCACATTCAGGTCGCGCCGCTTCAGGGCCTCGCGGATCAGGGCCTCGGCGTGGCGGGTCGCGCCGACCAGGACGATATTCGGCGTCAGGGCGCCCGAGGCGCGCCAGCGGGCGACCATGGCGCTCCAGCCCAGATGCAGGCCCATCAGCGCGACGAAGGTCAGTCCGGCCCAGACGCTCCAGGCGGTCCACTCCGCCGCCTCGACCGGACGCAGCAGGGCGCCGCTGCCCAGGGCGACGACGGCGCCGACGATGACGATGGCCGCGACGGAGAGCAGATGGGTCCGCGTCTCCTGACCGCGCGAGAATCGGTAGCGGCCCAGCGAGCGCAGCAGGGCCAGAACCGTCGCCGCGCCCAGCACGAAGGGCGCCAGTCGCGACACCTCGGCGTGAATCAGCGCCCCCGGCGACGCCACCCAGGCGCACAGCAGGGTCAGGGCGATGACGGCCAGGACATCGAAGGCGCGGAAATAGTGGGCGGCCAGTCGGGAGGCGTGACGTTGGCGCGCGTTCAGCCAGACCTCGGGGCGGAAAGGTCCGCGTCGCGCCGCACCCGACGCAGCCGGACGCGCCGCCGCAGCCCGCGTCGCGCGGGGCTTTGGCGGGGCGTCAGGTCTCGAAAGGCGGCTCGCGGCGTCGGTCATCGGGCCCGGAAGGAGTGTTCTCCGGCATCCTGCACGGGCGGACTGACTGTCCAGTTAACGTCGGGATGCAGATCACCCGTTGCGCCGCCCGAAATGCTCGGCTAAGCACGCCGCCTGCCGGAGACGTGGCCGAGTGGCTGAAGGCAACGGTTTGCTAAATCGTCGTACCGGGTAACCGGTACCGAGGGTTCGAATCCCTCCGTCTCCGCCAGAAACCTTCCCTGATTTGAAGCGTATCCGGCGCCGCCGGCCCCACGGGTCGGCGCGGTTCCGCGCATGTGAAAATGTCCGCCGGCGCTGGTGCGCCTGCGGACATCCGGTCGTCTGGAAACAGGGGAGGGCGCCGCCCGCGACTGATGGCCACGGACGGCGGATCGGGGATCAGTCGGCGTCGTCGGCCTCGACCGGGGCGTTCTTGCCCTTGGGCAGGCTGCCCTGGCCCAGGGTGCGGTTCAGCCACAGGGCGATCAGGGTGATGACCGCGCCGGACAGCAGATAGGCGCCCGAGGCCAGCAGGCCGCCGTGGACCGACAGCAGCAGGGCCGCCGCCGGGGCGAAGCCGGCGCCGAACAGCCAGGCCAGGTCCGAGGTCAGGGCCGAGCTGGTGTAGCGGTGCTTCGTCGCGAAGCTGGAGGCCACCGCGCCCGACGCCTGACCGAAGGCGAGGCCCAGCAGGATGAAGCCCGAGACCATGAAGGTCACTTCCCCGGCCGGACCGGCGTCCAGAAGCTGCGGCGCGAACCCGCTGAAGGCGGCGATGGCGGCGGCGGTGCCGCCCAGCACTTTGCGGCGGCCGAAGCGGTCGGCCAGCACGCCCGAGGCCATGATGGCGAAGATCCCGGCCACGGCGCCGATCATCTCGATCATCAGGAAGCGGCTCGGCGCCTCCTCGGTGAACAGGAAGACCCACGACAGCGGGAAGACGGTCACCATGTGGAACATGGCGAAGCTGGCCAGCGGGGCGAAGGCGCCGATGACGATGCGCGGGCCCTCGGCCCGGATGGCCTGGAAGACCGGGGTCGGCTTCAGCTCGCGGCTCTTGAACAGGTCCTGGAAGGTCGGGGTCACGACGATACGCAGACGGGCGAACAGGGCCACCACGTTGATGGCGAAAGCGCAGAAGAAGGGATAGCGCCAGCCCCAGTCGAGGAAGTCCTCGGCCGACAGGACGCTCAGCAGGTAGGCGAACAGGGCCGAGGCGACGAGCAGGCCGATCGGGGCGCCGAGCTGCGGCACCATGGCGTACCAGCCCTTGCGGTTCTCCGGCGCGCTGAGGGCCAGAAGCGAGGGCAGGCCGTCCCAGGCGCCGCCCAGGGCGACGCCCTGACCGATGCGGAACAGGCCCAGCACGACCGCGGCCCAGACGCCCAGCTGGGCGTGACCCGGCACGAAGGCGACGGCCACCGTCGAGGTGCCGAGCAGCAGCAGGGCCGTGGTCAGGCGGGTGGCGCGGCCGAAGCGGCGATCAATGGCGATGAAGAAGGCGGTCCCGAGCGGACGGGCCAGGAAGGCCAGGGCGAACAGGATGAAGGACCACAGCATCCCCTCGATCGGAGGCAGATGCGGGAAGATCAGGCGCGGGAACACCACCACGGAGGCGATGGCGTAGACGAAGAAGTCGAAGAACTCCGACGTGCGGCCGATAATCACCCCGACGGCGATCTCGCCCGCGTCCACGCGACCGTGCAGCTGCCGGGCGTCGCGCTCCAGCGGTTCGGAATTGGGCGTTTCGGCCTTGGCGGACATGAACGAAGCGTAATCCTGTGTTTCCAGCGCGCCCCTTTCACAGTTACAAGCTTTCGAGGGGATTGGACAGATTGTCCAATGTCCACACGCCGCTTCTCTTTCTAACGAGCCGCGGCCATCGCTCCCTCGTTGGCCCCCCGCGGAGAGTTCACGGTCTTGCGCCCGATAGCGTTCATCAGTCTCTGCCTCGCCGGCCTGCTTCTGTCAGGCTGCCAGGCTGTCGTCATGGATCCTGCGGGACACGTGGCGGCGCAACAGCGCGACCTGCTGGTCGTGTCCGTCCTTCTCATGCTGGTGATCATCATCCCGGTGATGGCGCTGATCGTCTGGTTCGCGTGGAAATACCGCGCCTCCAACAAGGACGCGAAATACGAGCCGGACTGGGATCACTCGACCCATCTCGAGCTGGTGATCTGGGCGGCGCCGCTGCTGATCATCATCTGCCTGGGCGCGGTGACCTGGACGGGCACCCACCTGCTGGACCCGTACCGTCCGCTGGACCGGATCAACCACAACCGCCCCGTCACCGCCGATGTGCGCCCGATCGAGGTGCAGGTCGTGGCGCTCGACTGGAAATGGCTGTTCATCTACCCGGAATACGGCGTCGCCACGGTCAATGAGCTGGCCGCGCCGGTGGATCGTCCGGTTCGCTTCACCCTGACCGCGTCGTCGGTGATGAACTCCTTCTACATCCCGGCGCTGGCCGGCCAGATCTACGCCATGCCGGGCATGGAATCGAAGCTGCACGCCGTGATCAACGCGCCGGGCGAGTACCGCGGCTTCTCGGCCAACTACTCCGGCGACGGCTTCTCCGGGATGAAGTTCAACTTCCACGGCCTTGACGAGGCGGGCTTCGAGGCCTGGATCAACCGGGCGCGCGCCTCGAACCTGACGCTGGATCGCCTGTCCTACCTGGATCTTGCGCGCCCCAGCGAGCACGTGGCCCCGATGCAGTTCTCGTCGGTCGACCCGCTGCTGTGGGACGCCGTCGTCGGTCGCTGCGTCGAGCCGGGCAAGATGTGCATGAGCGAGATGGAGAGCCTGAACGCCCAGGGCGGCACGGGCCTGCAGGGCATCCGCAACACCCTGCCGCCGTCGTCCGACATCTATACCCGCTCCAACTCGACCGCCCTGGGCGGCGAAGGCTCGGGCTATGTCATGCAGGTCTGCACCGTCGAGGAGGCCAATGAGGCCGCCGCCGGCCGCGCCCGCATGGCCCGTGAATCCCTGCTTGCGCCGCCGCGCTCGCTGGAACCCCTCCGCGGCGCGGGTCTGCCCCGCCACCGCTCCAACACCACCGCGACGCCGGCCGTTCAGACCGCCGCTCGGGATACTGGCTTCTGATGGCTCATCCGATTTCATCCGACCCCTCCGCCTTCGTCGAGATTTCCCCGCTGCTGGGGCGTCTGACCTGGGCCGCCCTGCCCAAGGACCCGATCGTCCTTGGCACCTTCGCCGTCGTCGTGCTGGGCGGTCTCGGCCTGTTCGCCGTGATCACCCGCTACAAGCTGTGGGGCTATCTCTGGAAGGAGTGGTTCACCACGGTGGACCACAAGAAGATCGGGATCATGTACATGATCCTGGGCACGGTCATGCTGCTGCGCGGCTTCGCCGACGCCATCATGATGCGTCTGCAGCAGGCGATCGCCTTCGGCGGGTCCGAAGG
>JAVHYH010000001.1:10248-50151 GCA_031119155.1 Brevundimonas sp. | reverse complement strand
CTGTACTGCGCCGTCATCGTCAAGCGTGTGGACGCCCAGACGCGGGCCAAGACCGGCGTCAACGAACTGCTGCGCGACTGACAGCACTCGCCCCTTTGACTCCAGCCGCTTACTTCGGCGTCGTCAGCGGCGGCTGGACCTGCGGTTCCGAAAGCGCCGCGACGACAGGCGCAGCGGCAGGCGCGGGTGTCGGCGCGCGAGTCCGAAGGCTTGTCACGCGCCGCCCGGCCTACATGGGTGACCCGCGCCATCAGCTCTGAACTTATCACCACGCTCGCCTCGACCGGCCGGGGCGGCGTGCCGACATGAATCGGCGTCAGCGAGACCGTCATGCTGTCCAGCAGGGCATTGGTGCTGATCCGGTTCACGGCTTCCTGCGGGTTCTGGCCGGAGATCAGGCCGTCCAGCGCCCGAAGAGTCCCGGAAGCGGCGCCGGTGAGGGCGGCGGCGGGGACCGGCCTGAGCAGCACATCGGCCCTTTCCACCCGCGCGTCGAGAGCCAGAAGATCATCCGCATAGGCGGCCGACCACAGTCTGTCCGCACGGTTCAGGCGCCCGGCCATCTCCGTGATCTGTCGCTCGCCGACATTCACCGCAGAGCAGACCTCGGCGAGGCTCCGGAGAACCGGCAAGAAGGCGGCCCGGTCAGCGGCGTCCGGCCAGGCCTCAACCTTTCCAAGCTGCTCGAGGATGACACCCAGCCCCCTCTGGCCGCCCTGGTTGTCGCTCGGCAGAGAACAGGCCGCATTCCCGGGAGGTGCGCTGTCGAGCGCCACGCTGTGGTTCATCAACACCATGTAGCGGTTCTCGATGAAGCCGACCCCCAGATGCCCCGCATGGTACAGGTCGCCCCTCGGCTTGCTTCCGGTGAAACTCACGACCAGGACGCTGGCGAGTGCGACATAGCCCCAGGTCGCCACTGTCCCGGCGCTTGAGGCGGTGCTCAGGGCCGCGCCGGTGCCCCCGATGCCGGCCAGTTCAGCGCCCCGGTCATGGATGAACTGCCCGCCCTCGCCCCGCGCGAGGTAGAAATTCCGGAGCATTTCAGACCCGGCGAGCAGGCCGCGCCACTGCCTGGCCCTGGCGGCGTTTAATTCCGCCCTGTCCTGCTGATCCGGAGCCGGAGCGTCGAAAGCCGTGAGGCTTTGACGTCGCTGGGCCACAAGGAACTCGATGGCGCAGGCCCGGTTCGCCGCCGCACCCGGCCGCCCCTGCCGCATGCCGGGCCGGCTGGCAGGACAGACGACATCTGACGGCGCGCCGGCAGCCGGACCACCGGAAACAACCGTTACGGGTAAAGCCGACTGAGCCGGTGAGGCCGCGTCTTGCGCCGACCCGGGCGACGGCGCGAAAGCCAGCGCCGCCATTCCAATAACCGTCGAAAGAGTTCGCATCTTCATCCCCCCGGAGAAGAAACAACCCTAGGGTGGATTCAGGATTTCGTAAACCGTCGATATTTCGATTAACGAGAACCCTACTGCGTCGACAGACGAACCAGCTTGCCGTTGGTCTCGTCGGTGATCGCCCAGACGGCGCCGTCGGGGCCGACCGCCACGTCACGGACGCGCTCGCCCAGATCGGTCAGCAGATACTCCTCGCCGACGACCCGGTTGTTCTCGAGCACCAGCCGCGAGATCCGCTTCTCCTTCAGGCCCGCGACCAGCAGGTTGCCGCGCCAGCCCGGGAACATGGCGCCGTCGTAGTAGGCCATGCCGCCCGGAGCGATGACCGGATCCCAGTAATAGACCGGCTGCTCCAGCCCCTCGCGGGCGGTGATGCCCTCGTTGATCGCCCCGCCGGCGTACTCGATCCCGTAGGCGACGATCGGCCAGCCGTAGTTCACGCCAGCGCGGTCGAGGTTCAGCTCATCGCCGCCGCGGGTGCCGTGCTCGATGGTCCAGACGTCGCCGGTCGGGGTGATGGCGATGCCCTGCGCATTGCGATGCCCCAGCGACCAGATTTCCGGCAGGGCGCCGGCCTGGCCGACGTAGGGGTTGTCGGACGGGACCGAACCGTCGGCGTTGATGCGAATGGTCTTGCCCATGTGCGAACCGAGGTCCTGCGCCTGCGGGCGCATGGGGCGGTCAGACCGCTCGCCCAGGGTGATGAACAGCTTGCCGTCGGGGGCGAAGGCCAGGGACGAACCGAAATGCTTGTCGCCGTCGTAGATCGGCAGAGCGCGGAAGATGACCTGCACATTCTCCAGACGGCTTCCGTCATCCGACAGACGACCGCGGGCGACGGAGGTGGCGTTGCCGCCTTCACGCGGCTCGGCATAGCTCCAGTAGATCAGGCGATCCTGCCCGAAGGTGGGGCCGACGATGACATCCAGCAGACCGCCCTGCCCGCGCGCCGAGACCGCCGGCAGGCCCGCGACGGGCTCGCTGATCTGCCCCTCGGCGGTGACGATGCGCAGGCGGCCCGGCTTTTCGGTCACCAGCCAGCGGCCGTCCGGCAGCAGGGCGAGGCCCCAGGGGTTCTGCAGGCCCGAGGCCACGACGGCGTGCGTGAGAGCCGCCTCGGTGCGGACGGCGGGGGCGCGGGTCTGGCCCTCGATCGCCGGCTGCTGGGCCGGGTTGTTGGCCGGGCGGTTCTCCAGAGGCGCGCCCGCCTGACCCGCAGGCGGCGCATCCTGCCCGTTGGCGCCGCAGGCGGCGGCCATGGCGAGGGCGGAAACGGTGGCGGCGAGGGCGAACAGGCGCATGGCAAACTCCCGGAGAAACAGTCGGCCGCGAAACGGCTCAGCTGTCGTTACAGTTCCGATGGGCGGTCGTCACGGGGATGCGGCGGATCGCCCCGATGCATCTGTGTTTCGAAGCGACTTGATCCCGCCCCGTCTCGCCTCTATAGGCACGCCTCTTCGGCGGTCAGACCAGTTCCCGCCGAACCCCCTGAGGGGCTGGGTAGCTCAGCTGGTTAGAGCGGTGGATTCATAACCCACAGGTCGGCGGTTCGAGCCCGCCTCCAGCCACCATTTCCGCCATGGTCCCTCAGGCTGACCCTTTCGCATCCGGCTGACTGCAGGAAGAACGCCGGGCGTACCGCAATCACGGCTTGCAAGCGCGACCATTCTCGGCTGATCCTCCGTACGCGGCCCCCGAGGTTTGACGCCGCCGGAGACCGTGCCATGTCGTTCAGCGCCGCCCTTGCCGTCCTTGCGCTTCTGCATGGCGGCCCGATCCAGGATGCGCCGGCCAGCCAACCGCCCGCCGCGCAGACCGCGACGGATCCGTCGGAGCTCAGCGAGGTCGTGGTCCGCGGAGAGCGCGTCGCGAAGGAAGAACTGCGAGCCTATATCAACGAAATCGGCGGCGGGCCTCCGATGCGGCTGATGGCGCGCTGGAACCGTCCGATCTGCGTCGGAACGGCGAACGTCCGCCGGGAGTACGCCGAGCCCTTTATCGACCACATCGCGCGCGTCGCCCTGAACGTCGGCGTGGCGGTTGATGGGCCGGGCTGCCGGGCCAACATGCTGGTGATCTTCACCAATGACGGTCCGGGCACGGCGACCGCCCTGGCCGAAAGCAGCCTTAGGGCCTTCCTTCCCTCCGAGCGACTCGGCCCCTTGCTGACACGCGCGGATCTGGACGCCTTCATCGCCAGTGATCGGCCGGTGCGCTGGTGGCATCTGTCGCAGGATGTGTCCGACTCCACCGGACAGCCGGTGCAGATGGTTACGGTCGTGACGCCGCCGCCGGACGGACAGGAATATGAGGTGCCGCAGGTCGTAGTGAACCGCTTGTCACGTCTGGGGTCCGGCATGCGACAGGACCTGCAGCAGGGCATCGTGATCGTGGACACCTCGAAGATCGGCGACGCCTCCTTCACCGCCCTGGCCGACTACACCGCCATGGTGATCCTGTCGCAGATCGATCCCGAGGCGCGCGCAACGGCCTTCCCCAGCATCCTGTCGCTGTTCTCGGAGCCGCGCGGGAGCGATACCCTGACGGAGTGGGACTGGTCCTACCTCCGCTCGCTGTACCGGACGCCCACCGGCCGTCCCAGCCGTGGATATCAGGAGCGTGAGATCGCCGCGGAGATGCAGCGCCAGTTCGAGCTGGATTCGCGCCGCCCGGTGGCCAGCCAGTAACGACAGCCGCCTGTCCACGGCAGGTGATCCGATCAAGTCTACCGGACGTACCATCCGTCGGATGGTCGCCCCTTCTATCGGCAGGGCGGCTGTTCTGGCGGTCCGTTCCGAACTTTAGCGAGCTACGGGGCGGGCCGCCAACAGGGACGTCCGGCGACGCTTGCGTCCGCAAACCGACTTAGGAACAGGCGTGCTCCGGTGGCGTTCGGCCACCATGACACAGTTCAGACTTCACCCGGTCGAGCAGGCTTTCGAGCTGGCCAAGACCGGCATCTACCGGAGCCGCAGCGAGATTTCGCGGGCAATGGAGAAGAGCGGCTACACCATGGCCGACGTCAACCAGCTGGAAGGCACATCGTTGACCCGACAGCTGAATGGCCTGTGCCGCGAGGCGCAGGCGCGGCTGCAGAAGACGGCAGCCTGAAGACCGGCGACGATCAGCCCTCCCCGCGATAGCGCAAGGCCTCCACCAGCAGGGTGAAGGCCGGCGTCGGCTGGCGGCGGCTGGGGTAGTAGAGATGATAGCCCGGAAAGGGCGGTCGCCAGTCTTCCAGAACGGGGATCAGCCGCCCGTCGGCGATGCCCGGCGCGGCCTGATCGGCCATCAGGAAGCCCAGCCCCATCCCGGCCTCAGCGGCCTTCTGGATCAGGGCCATGTCGTTGAAGATCAGTTGCCCCTCGACACGGACGTTGAGCTGGCGTCCGTCCTTCTCGAACTCCCACGCGTAGAGACCGCCCCGTGTCGGCAGGCGCAGGTTGATGCAGACATGGTCGTTGAGATCGTGCGGCGTGACCGGTTTTGGATGGTGCGCGAACCACGACGGGGCGCCGACGACGACCATGTTGACGTCCGGGCCGATCGGCACCGCCACCATATCCCGCTCGACCTGTTCGCCCAGTCGCACACCCGCGTCGAAGCGGCGCTCCACGATGTCGGCGTAGCCCAGCTCGGTGGTGATCTCGACCTTTACGTCCGGATAGAGCGGCAGGAAACGCTCCAGCACCGGCCAGAGGATGGTGTGGGCGGCATGTTCTCCGGAGTTGATGCGGATGGTGCCGGAGGGGCGGTCGCGCAGCTCGGCCAGCGCCTCGATCCGGCTTTCGATATCGGCGAAGGCCGGGCGAAGGGTCTCCAGCAGCCGTTCCCCGGCCTCGGTGACCGAGACGCTGCGGGTCGTGCGCAGGAGCAGACGCAGGCCCAGACGCGTCTCCAGCCGCCGGATCGTGTGGCTGAGCGCCGAGGGCGACTGGCCCAGACGGAAGGCCGCCTTGGTGAACCCGCGCTCCTCCGCCACGACCAGAAAGGCGGCCAGGTCGCCCAGTTCGTCGCGCTTCATTGCTGAACTCCATTCACAGGTTCATGCCGATAATGGCGTCTATCGCAGCCGACAAGCACCGCCTATCTTCGCCGCACAAGAAGGGCTCGCGACCGCCGGCCCCGTCCTGCTGGAGCCCTCCCCCATGAAATCCTACGGATACGCCGCCCCCGCCGGGGACCAGCCCCTCGCGCCGTTCAGCTTCGAGCGTCGTGATCCGCTGGCGACCGACGTGGCCATCGACATCCTGTACTGCGGCGTCTGCCACTCGGACCTGCACACCGCCCGCGGCGAATGGGCCGGCACCCTCTACCCCTGCTGCCCGGGCCACGAGATCGTCGGCCGCGTCAGCGCGGTGGGCGAGAAGGTCAGCCGCTTCAAGGAAGGCGATCTGGTCGGCGTCGGCTGCATGGTCGACAGCTGCCGCACCTGCCCGTCCTGCGTGGCGGGCGAGGAGCAGTACTGCACCGGTACGGGCGCGGTGATGACCTACAACGGTCCGGACAAGGTTCTGGGCGGCCATACCTTCGGCGGCTATTCCAAGCATGTCGTGGTGGATCAGGACTTCGTGCTGAGCATCGGCCATGACGAAAGCCAGCTGGCCGCCGTCGCGCCCCTGCTGTGCGCCGGGATCACGACGTATTCGCCGCTGCGCCACTGGAAAGTCGGGCCGGGCCAGAAGGTCGGCGTCGTCGGCCTGGGCGGTCTGGGCCACATGGGCGTCAAGCTGGCCGCCGCGATGGGCGCGGAAGTCTGGGTCTTCACCACCTCGCCGGGCAAGGCCGCCGACGCCGAGCGGCTGGGCGCCAAGGGCGTGGTCCTGTCGAAGGACAAGGCCGACATGAAGGCCCACATGGGCAGCTTCGACTTCATCCTGAACACGGTGGCGGCGTCCATCAATCTGGACCCCTATGTCAGCGCCCTGAAGCGTGACGGGACCATGGTGCTGGTGGGCGTGCCCGCCGAGCCGCATCCGTCGCCCTCGGTCGGAAACCTGATCTTCGGCCGTCGCTCGATCGCCGGCTCGCTGATCGGCGGCATCGCCGAAACGCAGGAGATGCTGGACTTCTGCCGGGAGCACAACATCGTCTCGGACGTCGAGATCATCCCGATCGACCAGATCGAGGCCGCCTATGAGCGGATGATCAAGGGCGATGTGAAGTATCGCTTCTCGATCGACATGGCGTCGCTGGAAGCCCCGGCCGCCTGAGCCTGACGGGCCGTCGCTCCGGCGGCGGCCCTCTCCCGTAACCAGACTTCAAAAACGGGACGAGCGCCCGACGATGACGCTCGCCTCCATCACAGGAGAGATGACGATGCAAACGCGCAAACTGGGTGACGGCCTTGAGGTTTCGGCCCTCGGCCTCGGCTGCATGGGCCTGAGCTTCGGCTACGGGGCGCCGACCGACAATAAGACCGGCGTGAAGCTGATCCGCGCCGCCGTGGACAAGGGCGTGACCTTCTTCGACACGGCGGAAGTCTATGGCCCCTGGGCCAATGAGCTGATGATCGGCGAGGCGCTGGAGCCGGTGCGGGATCGGGTCGTCATCGCGACCAAATTCGGCTTCGACATCACCGGCGCGGGTGAGCGGACGGGTGGTTTGAACAGCCGCCCCGAGCGTATCCGTCAAGTCGCGGAGGAGTCGCTGAAGCGGCTGCGGACCGACCACATCGACCTGTTCTACCAGCACCGGGTCGATCCCTCGGTGCCCATGGAGGACGTCGCCGGAGCGGTCCGCGACCTGATCGCCGAGGGCAAAGTTCGCCACTTCGGCCTGTCGGAAGCGGGCGTCGAAGCCATCCGTCGGGCGCATGCGGTGCAGCCGGTCGCGGCGCTGCAGAGCGAATACTCGCTGTTCTGGCGCGAGCCGGAGACGGACATCCTGCCGCTGCTGGAAGAGCTGGGCATCGGCTTCGTGCCGTTCAGCCCGCTGGGCAAAGGGTACCTGACCGGCGCGATCACGCCGGACACGACCTTCGCCGACGACGATTTCCGCGCCACCGTTCCGCGCTTCGACGCGCAGAACCTGAACGCCAATTTCGCGCTGGTGGAGCAACTGAAGCTGATCGCCGCCGACAAGGGTGCGACGCCGGCGCAGATCGCCCTGGCCTGGCTGCTGGAGCGCAAGCCGTGGATCGCGCCGATCCCGGGCACGACCAAGCTGCACCGGCTGGAGGAAAATCTGGGCGGGGCGGAGATCGAACTGACCGCCGCCGACCTTCAGGCCATCGAGGACCGGCTGGGCGACATTCCGCTGACGGGGGAACGCTACACCCCGGCGGCGCAGGCGATGATCAACCGTTAAGGTCGCAGGCCGCAACCGCTGCAGGCGGCCCTGCGTTAACCGCACAGGTTCAACGCTGAGAGGGAAATCCCATGCGCATTCGTATCGTCGCCCTGACCGCCATCGCCGCCCTATCGCTGGGCGCCGCCGCCTGCACCGAGGCCGAACAGGATCAGGCGCAGGCCGACGCCAACGCCGCCGCCGATGAGGCGGGCAATGTCGCCGCCCAAGCGGGCGAAGTCATCGAGGCCGGGGCCATGAAGGCCGCCCAGGCGACCGAGGAAGCCGCCGGCAAGGCCGCCAACAAGCTTGAGGAAAATCAGGCTGAAGCCGCCGCCGAAGGTCGCCCCGGCGCGGTCAATCCGGCCACGGACGAGCGCGTCCCGGCTCCGGCGAACTAAGGCCTCAGGCCGGCTCCGCCAGCAGGGCGTCGATCAGCGCCTTGGCTTCGGGGCTGGCCCAGTCCGCCTCGCCCGAGAAATGGGCGCGGATCCGCCCCTGACGGTCCAGCAGGACCGTCTGGGGCATCTTGCCCTTGCCCGGCAGTTCGAAGGGCAGCTGGAATTTCGGATCGCTGTAGAGCGGCAGGGGCTCGTGCACGTCGATGAAGCTCTTCGCGTCGGCGATGGCATCCTCGGTGGCGTCGACATTGATCGGCAGGACCACGACGTCCTGACCCGCGTAGTCCTTCGCCAGTGTCGCAATGGTGGGCATCTCGGTGCGGCAGGGCGCGCACCACATGGCCCACAGATTGACCACCACCACCTTGCCCCGGAAATCAGACAGGCGCGCATCCGCGCCGTCGCGGGTCCTGAACACATAGGCCGGGGCCTGTTCGAGCGCCGCCGGAGTCTCCAGACGGGCGATAGCGCCGGTGGCGAAACGGGCCAGCTCGCTTTTCGCGGGCGGTTCCGGCGTTGCGGCTTTGTCGATCACGCCCGGATTGGCGTATAGCAGCGCCGCGCCGCCGATCACGCCGATCAGCAGCACGCCCACGACCGCGCCGATTATCGCCTTCGAGATAGCCATGTCAGACCCGACGCCCTCCGATCCCGCGACCAAAGCCCCCGGGGGCGCCAAAGGTCAAGACATGTGGGGTGGCCGCTTCTCGGCCAAACCGGCCGAAATCATGCAGGCGATCAACGTCTCCATCGGCGTGGACCAAAGGCTCTGGGCCCAGGACCTGGCCGGGTCGCGGGCCCATTGTCGCATGCTGGCCGCGCAGGGGATCATCCAGCAGGCCGACGCCGACGCCATCCTGGGCGGGCTGGACGCCATCGAGGACGAGATCCGCAACGGCAGCTTCCCGTTCCGCGACCAGTTCGAGGACATCCACATGAATGTGGAGGCCCGTCTGAACGAACTGATCGGCGAACCGTCAGGCCGTCTGCACACCGCCCGCAGCCGCAATGATCAGGTGGCCACCGACTTCCGCCTGTGGGTGCGCGACGCCTGCGACCGGCAGGTGGTGCAGGTGAAGGGTCTGCAGAAGGCCCTGCTGGCGCGCGCTGAACAGCATGCCGGCGACCTGATGCCGGGCTTCACCCATCTGCAGACCGCCCAGCCGGTGACGCTGGGCCATCACCTGATGGCCTATGTCGAGATGTTCGGGCGCGATGCCTGGCGCTTCGCCGATGCCCGCACCCGGATGAACGAGAACCCGCTGGGCGCCGCGGCGCTGGCCGGCTCGCCCTTCCCCATCGACCGGCACATGACCGCCTCGACCCTGGGCTTCGACCGTCCGATGGCGAACAGCCTGGACGCCGTGTCGGACCGCGACTTCGCGCTGGAGAGCCTGGCCGCCGCCTCGATCTGCGCCGGACACCTGTCGCGACTGGCGGAAGAGATCGTGGTGTGGATGACGCCGATGTTCGGCTTCGTGACGCTGCCGGACGACCTGACCACCGGCTCGTCGATCATGCCGCAGAAGCGCAACCCGGACGCCGCCGAACTGGTGCGCGCCAAGACGGGCCGGATCATGGGCTCGCTGGTCGCCCTGTCGACGGTGATGAAGGGCCTGCCGCTGGCCTATTCGAAGGACATGCAGGAGGACAAGCCGCCGGTGTTCGAGGCGTTCGATGCGCTGGATCTGGCACTGGGCGCCATGACGGCCATGGTCGCGGCCCTGATCCCGAACACGGAAAAGATGGCCGCCGCCGCCGGCGCGGGCTTCTCGACCGCCACGGATCTGGCCGACTGGCTGGTGCGCGAACTGAACCTGCCGTTCCGCCAGGCGCACCACGTCACGGGCGCGGCGGTGAAGCGGGCCGAGGCGCTGGGCGTGGGGCTGTCGCAACTGCCGCTGGAAGAATTGCAGAAGCTGCATCCCGGCGTGACGGAAGAGGTGTACAAGGTGCTGACGCCTGAGGCCTCCTGCGCCAGTCGCCAGAGCTTTGGCGGCACCGCGCCGGAACAGGTCCGGGCGCGCATCGCCGAATGGCGCATGCGTCTGGCTTAAGGGGATCAGGATGAAAAAGCTTGTTGTCGCGGGCGTCGCCGCCCTGATCGCCGTCTCGGCCGCCGCCTGCGGTCGCATGGCCGACCTTGATGCGCCGCCCGCCAAACGCACCGAGCGCGGCATGCGCGACGCGCGCGCGCCCGGCCTGCCGGAGCCGGCCACCGTCAACCGCCCGAACCGCGAACTGCCCATCGACGGCGGTCCCGGCTCGACCCCCTTCGACGGTGCGGGCAACAGCCCGCGCTGATCCTCTCCCCGGGATCCTGACTTGAACCATTTCGACCTGATCGACGGCGTCCTGCACGCCGAGGGCGTGCCCCTGCCCGTCATCGCCGAAGCCGTCGGCACGCCGGTCTATGTCTATTCGACCGCCACCCTGACCCGGCACTACAGCCTGCTACGCGGGGCGCTGGACAACCACCGGGGTGCGCTGGGCGACAGCCTGATCGCCTTCGCGGTCAAGGCCAACTCCAACCTGTCGGTGCTGGCGACGCTGGCGAAGCTGGGCTGCGGCGCCGACACCGTGTCGGAAGGCGAGATCCGCCGGGCGCTGGCGGCGGGCATCCCGGCCGACAAAATCATCTTCTCGGGCGTGGGCAAGACCGACGCCGAACTGGCCTTCGCCATCGAGACCGGCGTGCGCCAGATCAACGTCGAAAGCGGCGCGGAGCTGGACCGGCTGATCCACGTCTCATCGTCGCTCAAGCAGCGAGCGACCGCGTCGCGAGCGGTAGCGACCCCTTCGATTGCCGTGCGGGTCAATCCGAACATCGGCGCGGGCGGTCACGCCAAGATCACCACCGGCGGGGCGACCGACAAGTTCGGCGTGCCGGTCGAGGAAGCCATCGACCTGTATGTCCGCGCCACCGCTTCGCCGCATGTGACGCCGGTCGGGCTGGCCTGCCACATCGGCAGCCAGATCACCGACCTGACGCCGATGGAGGCCGCCTTCCGGACCATCCGGGGCGTGGTGGAGACCCTGCGCGCCAAGGGCTGCGAGATCACCCGGCTGGACCTCGGCGGCGGGCTGGGCGTGCCCTATCACGGCCAGACCGACCTGCCCTCCATCTCCGACTACGCCGCCATGTGTGCGCGCGTGCTGGACGGTCTGGAGGTCGAGGCGGCGTTCGAGCCGGGCCGTCTGCTGGCCGCAAATGCGGGCGTTCTGGTCAGCCGCGTCATTCAGGTGAACCAGCGCGCGGATGGTCGCCGGTTCCTCGTCCTCGATGCGGGGATGAACGACCTGATGCGGCCCGCCCTCTATGACGCCTTCCACGACCTCGTCCCGGTGACGCCGCGCGAGGGTGGGGCCAAGGCCTACGATCTGGTCGGGCCGATCTGCGAGTCGACGGACATCTTCGCCCGCGACCGGTCGCTGGCGCCGTTGCAGGCGGGCGATCTGGTCGCCTTCCTGAGCGCCGGAGCCTACGGGGCCGTGCTGTCGAGCGAGTACAACTCGCGTCCGCTGGTGGCCGAGGTGCTGGTCGATGGCGACCGCTGGGCAATCGTGCGACCGCGTCCGAGCTACGACGAGATGTGGGCGCGGGAGCCGAAGGCGGACTGGCTCTGAAGGTTCCAGGTTTTAGGGGCCAGGTTTGAGGGGGAGCGCGGCGCATAGTCGCCTGGCCCCTAACACCTGGAACCTGAAACCTAGTCCAGCGCACACACATCCGGCAGCCCGCGCAGGGCCCCTGCGTGATCCAGCCCGTAGCCGACAAGGAACCGGTTCGGCGCGTCCCAGCCGACGAAGTCGGGTTCAGGCGCGCGCGGCAGGGGCCAGGGCTTTTTGGCGAAGACGACGGTCAGGACTTCCGACGCGCCCTTTTCCTTGGCGATCCGCACGGCCTCGGCCAGCGACAGGCCGGTGTCGAAGACGTCGTCGATGATCAGGACGCGGCGGCCCTCGATGGAGCGCTGGAAATCGGCATAGACGTCGATCTTGCCCCGGCTGTTCTGCTCGTCGCCGTAGGAGGCGAGCCACAGGGCGTCGAAGCGGACGTTGCGTCCGACGCGCGACAGGGCGCGGGTCAGGTCGGCGGCGAACCACAGGCCGCCGGTCAGCAGGACCGCGGCGACGGTCTCGTCGTCGATGACGGGGGCGATCTGCGCGGCGAGGTCGGCGACGATGCGTTGCACCTCCGCTTCCGGAAGCAGCACGGTGGGCGTCGTCGGGGAGGTGTCAGCCATGACCCCGCGATACCGCCCGAGGGGCGTGCGAGTCGAGAGCCCTTGAACGACCTTCCGTCGATGTCGGCACGGCGTCGATGGGCTGAAGGTCCGCCGGAATGACCATGCCGGGCGTCAGGGCCGGGCGCAGGCTGGCCTCGCGGGCGACCGAAACCGGCTGGACCCCGTGGGCCTGCGGCGCGGCCGGAGCGGTCGGCGCGGGACCATGGCCGGGGGCCGGGGGCTCCGCGTCATGGGCAGGCGGCGCCGGGGTGTGCGAGCGCGCCGGCGCCGGCGTGTGAGCCGGGGCGGCGTGGACGACGGCGGCGTCCAGAACGAAGTCGACGTCGATGCCCTGACCTCGCGCGCCGGGATCCGCGATGACGACGGCGAAACCCTGCACCTTGCCGGGCAGGACGGGGGCGGCGTCGATATTGACGACGGCATGGCCGATCTCGGCGCCATGTGCATCCAGCAGGCTGACCCGCACCGGAGGTGCGATCCGCTCATTGTCGCGCACATTGCGCAGGGCGCCCGAGACGAGAACCTTGCCCGGATCATTGGGCATGGGACGGGCGCTGATCGCCTCGAAATCCAGACCGGTCGGGTTCACCGTCAGGCCGACGGCGGCATAGGCGGCGGCGGTGCGCGGCGCCATCTCGACCACATCGACCCGGAACAGCCAGGCGGCCGCCAGCAAGGCGGCGAAGCCGGACGCCACGCCCGCCCAGACCACGCCGTGGGTGGCGGCGCGGCGCAGGCGGCGCTGCTGTTCGGCGCGGGCACGGAAGGCGCGGGGCAATTCGGGGGCCGGGGTCTCGGCCAGTGATTCGGCGGCGGGCTCGTCCCGACGACCGAAGCTGACGGGCTCTTCCGGCGCGGAGGCGGACAGTTCGAGCGGTTCCTCGAGCGTGGCGCGCCAGGTGTGTTTGCAGGTCTTGCAGCGCACGGTGCGGCCGTTCGCCCCGATCGCATCGTTCGGGGTGAAATAGCTGGTGGCGCAGGACGGGCAGGTCAGTATCATAAGCGCCGACTGCGAGGCTCTTCGCCCCTCCCCCGTTCGCGGCCCAGCCGCGTACCGATCCAAGAATTGATGTCCGTTCAGCCCCGTCGCGCCGCCGATGCCGCCTCATCGCCCGCCACAGCCCGCCTGCGCGGGGTGCGGTTCGGCTATGAAGAGACGCCCGGCGTGCTGCGGGACGTTAACCTCACTTTGCCCAAGGGCTCTTTCCACTTCCTTACCGGGCCGTCGGGCGCGGGAAAGTCGACGCTGCTGAAACTGCTGACGCTGGATGCGCGGCCCCAGTCGGGGACGCTGGAGTTGTTCGGGGAAGAGGCCGGAACCGCGCCGCGATCCGCCGTGCCCGAGTTTCGGCGACGGATGGGGGTGGTGTTCCAGGACTTCCGCCTGCTGGACCACCTGAGCGCCTGGGAGAATGTCGCCCTGCCGCTGCGACTGGCCGGGATGAAGGTGCAGGACTACGCCGACAATGTGCACGAGATGCTGGAGTGGGTCGGACTGGGCGCGAAGGTCGATGCGCGCCCCGCGGCCCTGTCGGGGGGCGAGAAGCAGCGGCTGGCCATCGCCCGGGCCGTGGTCACGAGCCCCGATCTGATCATCGCCGACGAGCCGACCGGGAATGTGGACGCGGCCATGGCCGGACGGCTGCTGAAGCTGTTCCAGTCGATGAACCGGCTGGGCACCACCGTGCTGATCGCCACCCATGACGCCGATCTGGCCGCCCGCTCGGGCGCGACGGTGCTGACCTTATCCGGCGGACGACTGACCGGAGGCGGGGCATGATGGGCCGGTTCTTCCCCCAGCGCGCACCCATCCTGCCGCGCGACACCGGCGGCGAGCCCTGGCTGGCGGCGGTGATCGCCGTGCTGTGCTTCCTCGCCTGCCTGTCGGCGGTGGGGGCCCTGGCGGCGGATCGGGCCGCGCACGGCTGGGCGCGGGCGCTCGGCGCCGAGGCGACGGTGCAGGTGCGACCGCGTGTGGGCGAAACCGGCGACGCCGCCGCGGCCCGCGCCGCCGAGACCCTCGCCGGCGTGGACGGCGTGGACGAGGCCGTGGCCATGGACCGCAAGACGGCGGAGAATCTGCTGCGTCCCTGGGTCGGGGATGCCGTACTGCCGGACCTGCCCCTGCCCTATCTGGTCACCGTGCGCCTGAACCGCGAGGCGCCGGCCAGCGCGGTGACCCTGAGCCGCGCGCTGGCGCAGGCAGGGGTGGACGCCAGTGTAGACGACCACAGCCTGTGGCGCGGCGAGGCCGAGCGATCGGCGGGCCTGATCACCGTGCTGGCGGTTCTCGCCTTCGTCCTGACCGCCGGCGCGGCGGGGGCGGCGGTGGCCTATGCGACACGCGCCGGGATGGCGGCGCAGGCCGCAGTGATCCAGACCCTGAGCCTGAACGGCGCCTCGGACAACCGGATCGCCGGCCTGTTCCAGCGCCGCTACGGCCTGCTGGCGGCGGGCGCAGGCGCGGCGGGGGCGCTGGCGGCCATGCTGGCGGCGTCGGCGATGCGCCTGCTGGGCGGCAGCGAGGGCCTGTCCCCCGCCCTGCCGGTCGCCTGGAGTGATATTCTGCTGCTCTCGCCATGTCCGCTGCTGGCGGCTACGGTGGCGCTTGTCGCCGCGCGCTTCACGGCGCTGGCGCGGCTGAGGGGGCATGGGTAAGCTAAAGGCATGAAGTTTCTGACTTTCATCGCCATTCTGGTGCTGATCTGGCTGATCGGCCTGTTCGTCTTCGCCGAACGGGTCCGCGGCTATACGCCCGCCGAGGAGCCCGCGCGCGCCGACGCCATCGTGGCCCTGACCGGTCCGTCGGCCGAGCGGGTCAACGCCGCCATCCGCCTGCTGGAGCAGGACAAGGGCGAGCGGGTGCTGATCTCGGGCGTGAACCGCGAGGTTCGTCGTCAGGAGCTTCGCGCCCTGACGCCCGGCTCGAGCCGCCTGTTCAACTGCTGCGTCGATCTGGGCTTCGAGGCCGAGGACACCGTCGGCAATGCGCAGGAGATCGCGGCCTGGGCCGACGCCAAGGGCTATGAAAGCCTGATCGTGGTCACCTCGGACTATCACATGGCCCGCGCCCTGACCGAGATCCGCGCCGCCGCGCCGGGGGTCAAGCTGACCGCCTATGCCGTCGAGACGCCGTCGCTGGACAATTCACGCTGGTGGCGGGCCGCCGTCACCGCCCGGCGGATGACGCTGGAATACATGAAATACCTTGCGGCGCTGGGCCGCGTCGCCGTGAACCGGATCACCGGCGAGGAGCGTCCGGCGACCGCCGCTGACGCGCCGCAAGAAAAGGCCGCCTGATCGTGACCACCCTGCGTTCGCTCGTCTTCGTCGTCTGGCTCTATCTGTCGATGGCCCTGTTCGCGGTCGGCCTGTCGCCGATGCTGCTGCTGCCCTATCGCCCCGCAATGTGGGTGATCCGGGGCTGGGCCAAATTCGTGCTGTTCGGCCTGCGCTGGATCGCCGGGGTGAAGGTCGAGTTTCGTGGACTTGAGCACCGCCCGGTCGGGGCCGCTTTGATGGCGGCCAAGCACCAGAGCATGCTGGACGTCATCGCGCCGTTCGCGGTCCTGCCGGACAACTGCTTCATCATGAAGAAGGAGCTGATGCCCCTGCCCTTCTTCGGCTGGTTCGCCTGGAAGACGAAGATGATTGCCGTGGACCGGTCGGCCCACTCCAAGGCGCTGAAGGACATGGTCAAACAGGCCCGCGCCCGGCACGCCGAGGGACGGCAGATCCTGATCTTCCCGGAAGGCACCCGCGCGGAGGTCGGCGCCGCCCCGGACTACAAGCCCGGCATCGCCGCCCTGTATCGCGATCTCGAGGCCCCCTGCACCCCCATCGCCACCAACTCCGGCGTCCACTGGCCCGCGCACGGCTTCCGCCGCCATCCGGGCACGGTCGTCTATGAATTCCTGCCCGCCATCCCCGCCGGCCTGAAGCGGGTGGAGTTCATGGCGCGGCTGGAGGAGAGCATCGAGACGGCGTCGAACGCGATGCTGGCGGGCGCCCAAGCTTAACCTTTATCCGTGAAAACGCTTAGCTTCGCCCTGTTGGCAGAGTTTGATTGCGGGCAATGAGCTCAGCGGCAGTCAGCGGGGCATATGTCGCGTCGGGCGCAGCAAATGCGCGGCTCAACTCGGCTTTGAGCCTCTCAAAGCGATCGGCCTCAGCGAGTTCGATTGCACTCGGTGGGATCATGTGATTGCGCATGCCTTAAACCCTACCGCCGATGGATCATTAGCGCACTGTCTCCCAAGCCAGCGCATGCACCTTGTCCCGGCCCAGCGCGGCGACCATCGGCGGCACACCGAACAGCTCCGAGACAGCCTTGTCCCGCACATCAAGCCCGCCGGTAAAGGCGCCGAACGCGGGCATCAGCAGGCGTTTGCCATCCGTGACGAAGCAGGGACGACGGACGCCCCGGCCATAGGCGGCGACGCGGGCGGCGGGGTGAAGGTGGCCGGCGATTTCGCCGATGGCTTCGCCCGGTTGCGGCTCGTGGATGAGGGTCAGGGCGCCCAGCGCCATGGTGGTGATGACCCGGCCCGGCAGGGCGTCGAGCGCGCCTTCCAGCGCGACCAGATCGTGGTTGCCCTCCAGCCAGACCCAGTCGCGACCCACGGCCAGCCGAGCCACGCGATCACGATCTTCCGTGGACAGACGGTCGATTGCCTTTGAATCGTGGAAACTGTCCCCGAGAAGGACGACACAGGCCGGATCCAGCGCCTCGATCTCGGCCTCCAGCTTCGCGAGGGTCGCCGGGCTGTCGTAGGGCGGCAGCATCTGGCCGCGCACGGCGAAGGCAGAGCCCTTTTCGAGGTGCAGGTCCGAGGCGATCAGGGTGCGATGGTCGGGAAGCCACAGCGCCCCGGAGCAGCGCAGCACGCAGGCCTCACCCGCCACGCGCACCTTCAGGCCGCCGCAAGGATGGCGGAACGGGGACAGGGTATTTTTGAGCGTGGCGTTCATGGATGCCCCCGCGAAAGCCCTCCCCCTCGATGGGGGAGGGTTGGGTGGGGGTGAGCGCAGGCTATTTCCGAGTGAGGTGCGCGAGGCGCCGACGACGCCTCATGCGCCACAACTTGCAACGCACAGTCCGCACCCCCATCCCCAACCCTTCCCCCATCGAGGGGGAAGGGAGTCGCTGAAACATTCACGCCGCCCCCTCCAGTTCAGGCGGCGCATCGGCCATGATCTCGGCGATCAGGGTTTCCTCGGCGAAGTCCATGGCGGTCTCGGACAGGATCATCTCGGCCGCGCCGCCCCCGACCCGTTCACGCCCGATCTGCACCAGAACAGGGACACAGAAGGGCGAGGGCCGGTCCAGCGGCTGATGCACGACCTGTCCCTGAATACGGCTGAGAAGCTGACCCAGCCGCGCCACATCCAGCAGGCCTGACGCCGCGTCGGCGCGGGCGGTGCGCAGCAGCAGGTGGTCCGGCTGGTGACGGCGCAAGACGTCGTAAATCAGGTCGGTCGAGAAGGTGACCTGCCGCCCGGTCTTCTCGGCCCCCGGCTGGCGCTGCTCGATCAGGCCGGAAATCAGGGCGCAGTTGCGGAAGGTGCGCTTCATCATGAAGCTCTCCTCCAGCCAGCTTTCGAGGTCATCGCCCAGCATGTCGGGCTCGAACAGAGCGTCGAGGTCGACCGTGTCCATCGGCTTGATCGACCAGATGGCGAGTGAGTAATCGGTGACGACGAAGCCCAGCGGGCCGATGTTCAGCCGGTCCAGCCGCTTGGTCAGCAGCATGGCCAGGGTCGTGTGCGCCAGCCGCCCCTCGAACGGGTAGCAGACCATGAAATGACGGCTGCCGCGCGGGAAGGTCTCGACCAGCATCTCGCCGGCGCGGGGGATGCGCGAGCGGACCTCCTGCAGCTCCAGCCACTCCTGCACGTCGGGCGGCAGGACACGCCAGTGATCGCGGTCCTGCACCATGTCCCGGACCCGCTCGGCTAGGGAGGTGCCCAGCGGGAACTTCGAACCGCCGTAGGAGGGAATCTTGGGGTCCTTGTCCGTCGCCGCACTGACCAGGGCGTCCGTCCCTGAGATGCCCTGGAAGGCCCAGACCTGACCGGCGAAGACGAAGGTGTCGCCGGGCTCCATCTGTTCGAAATACCACTCCTCGGCCTCGCCGATCTTGCGGCCGCCGACCAGGTGTTTCCCGCCCGCGCGGCGCGAGGCGACCTTCACATTCAGATTGGCCGCCGAGACGATGGCGCCGACGTTCATACGGTGGCTCTGGGCCAGCTGGGCGTTGCGGACCTTCCACCGGCCATCGGGCGTCCGCACGATGCGGGCGAAGCGGTCGTAGGTGCGCAGGGCATAGCCGCCGGTCGCTACCAGATCGACCACCTCCTCGAACTGCTCATACGTCAGACCGCGATAAGGACCGCAGGCGGAAACCTCCGCATACAGATCATCCAGAGCGAACGGTTCTGAACAGGCGCAGCCCATGACGTGTTGCGCGAGCGTATCGAGAGTGCCGATGTGGACCGGCTCCCAGTCGAAGGCGTTCTCGACCACCGCCTCGCGGGCCGCCTGACACTCCAGCATCTCGAACCGGCTGGCGGGGACCATCAGGGCGCGGGACGGCTCGTCCAGCCGGTGATTGGCCCGGCCGATCCGCTGGACCAGTCGCGACGCCCCCTTGGGCGCGGCCAACTGGATGACCAGATCGACATCGCCCCAGTCGATGCCGAGATCCAGCGTCGAGGTGCAGACCACCGCCCGCAGATCTCCCCGCGCCATCGCCGCCTCGACCTTGCGCCTCTGTTCAGCGGCGAGGGAGCCGTGGTGCAGGGCGATGGGCAGGCTGTCCTCATTGATCGCCCACAGCTGCTGGAAGACGAACTCGGCCTGCCAGCGTGTGTTGACGAAGATCAGCGTCATGCCCGACCGCCTGATGGCGTCATAGACCTCGGGCACCGCATGGACGCCGGTGTGCCCCGCCCAAGGGACACGGCCTTCGGACACCAGCACGTCGATGACCGGCGGGGCGCCGGGGTCGCCGAGGACGATCCGAACCTGTCCTCCTCCCCTTGCGGGAGAAGGTGCCCCGGAGGGGCGGATGAGGGGTCTCGCCGAGTTGTCCGATGCGCCCTCTTCGTTCGCCAGGAAACGTTCCGGCCGGTACGCCCCCTCATCCGTCTCGCTGCGCGAGCCACCTTCTCCCGCAAGGGGAGAAGGGCCTGGCTTGAGCCAGTCCGCGATCATCTCCGGATCATCGACCGTCGCCGACAGGGCCACGCGCCGCATCTCCGGCGCGAACTTCTGCAGCCGCCCCAGCCCCAGCGACAGCAGGTCGCCGCGCTTGCCGCTCCAGATGGCGTGGACCTCGTCGAGGATCACGCATTTCAGATCGGCGAAGTATGACCGCGCTCCGTCCCAGGCGCAGAACAGGGCCAACTGCTCCGGCGTGGTCAGCAGGATGTCGGGCGGAAAATCGCGCTGCCGCTGACGTTTCGACTGTTTGGTGTCGCCGGTGCGGCTCTCGACATGGATGTTGAGCCCGATCTCGCGGATGGGCGTCATCAGGTTGCGCTCGACGTCGGTGGTCAGCGCCTTCAGGGGCGAGAGGTAGAGGGTGTGCACCCCGCTGCCCGGCCCCGTCGCCGGCTTCGGACCCCGCTCCGCCAGATCGATCAGCGACGGCAGAAACCCCGCCAGCGTCTTGCCGCCGCCGGTCGGGGCGACCAGCAGGGCGTGCGATCCCGCCTGCCCCGCGGCGACCATTTCCAGCTGATGCCGACGCGGTGACCAGCCGCGCGAGGCGAACCAGTCGGCGAACAGGGGCGGAAGCCCTTGGGGAAGCGTTGCAGGAACAGCGGTCGGCGTCACGGAGGGGATATAGCATGTTCCCGTTCCGTTTCACCTGCGACCTCGCCCCTGTCGCATCGATCTTTCACGCGGCTATAGTCACCGCTCGCCAAGGGAGCCGCACATGACCCCCACCGTCGAGGCCTTCTTCGACAAGGCCACCAACACCGTCACCTATCTGGTCAGCGATCCGGAGACCGGCGCGGCCGCGGTGATCGACCCGGTTCTGGACTATGACGCCGCGACCGGCGCGACGGCGACGACCTCCATCGACGCCGTGCAGGCGGCGGCGGAAGCGGCGAGCGTGAAGATCGTCTGGCTGCTGGAGACCCACGCCCACGCGGACCACCTGTCGGGCGCCGACGAACTGCGCCGCCGCACCGGCGCGCCGATTGGCGTGGGCTCGCGGATCACCGAGGTTCAGGCCACCTTTGCCGACAAGTTCAGCGTCGAGCGACCGTCCGCAGAGGTGTTCGACCGGCTGTTCGCGGACGGCGACCGGTTCCACATCGGCGGACTGGAGGTCGAGGTGCTGCACACCCCCGGCCACACCCCGGCCTGCGTCAGCTACCGGATCGGCGATGCGGTCTTCGTCGGTGACACCCTGTTCATGCCCGACTTCGGCACGGCGCGGGCGGACTTCCCCGGCGGCGACGCCCGGACGCTTTACGCCTCGATCCACCGTCTGCTGAATCTGCCGGGAGAGACGCGCGTCTTCGTCGGCCACGACTATCTGCCCAAGGATGGTCGCGGCGACTTCCGCTGGGAGACGACCATCGCCGCCGAGCGAGAGAGTAACATCCACGTCGGAGGCGGTGCGACCGAGGCCGACTTCGTCGCCATGCGAGAAGCGCGCGACGCCACCCTGCCTGTGCCGAAACTGCTGGAGCCGGCGCTGAAGGCGAACATCCGGGCCGGCGCAACGGGCTGACGTTCCCGTTCCGTTTCGCGCCCGAAATTGCTATCTGTAGGGGGTGACGACCGACTCCCTCACATCCTCCTCCGGCCTGACCGGCGACGAGCCGTGGCTGGACTTGCCGCCAGCGCTGGCTGTGCCGCCGGGCGCGGGGGCGATGTGCGATTTGGACGGCGCGCGGAAGATCGGGCGGGGCGCCGCCGAAGGCCTGTTCACCGGCGGGTCCGTGATGGTCGCCCACGCCAGCCTGACCGCGCGACGGCTGGGCATCGCGCCACCGTCCCGGTCGGAAGACCTGCTGGATGTGCTGGAGCTGTTTGCCTTCGTGCGGCCTGCACGGTTCTGCGCCCCCTCCCCGACCGGACTGGCGCTGGTCACGGGACAGGCGGAGCCGAAGGGGCCGGAGGCTCAGGCCGAGGCTCTTCGCAATGCCGCTGACGGTCTGCTGCGCGAACTGGCGGACCCCGCCTATCCGCAGCGCGAGGACGCCTTCACCCTGAACGAGACGCTGGGTCGGGCGGGCTGGAGCTGGTCCTGGCGGGTGGCCGGCGCCCTGCAGCACCAGCCGCTGAGAGCCCGGCAACATCGCGGCAGCGGGCTGGATGTTTGGTCACGGCTGACCGAATGGGAAGACGAGGCGCCGCGCGGCGAGGCCGGCTCGGCTCCGGTGGATTCCGAGAGCGCGCGCATCCGGCTGATGAAGCTGCTGCAGGCGTCCGGGTTGGACGAAACGCGCCCGGCCCAGTCCGACTATGCCGCCGAAGCCGCCTACGCCTTCTCGCCGCGCAATGAGGAGGGCCGCCCGCGCGTGCTGCTGGCCGAGGCGGGGACCGGCACCGGCAAGACGCTGGGCTATCTGGCGCCCGCCAGCATCTGGGCCGAGCGCAATCAGGGGGCCGCCTGGGTCTCGACCTATACCCGCGCCCTGCAACGCCAGATCGACCGGGAGAGCGCCAGCCTGTGGCCTGATCCCGCCGAGCGGAAGAAGAAGGCCGTCGTCCGCAAGGGGCGGGAGAACTACCTGTGCCTGCTGAACCTGCAGGACATGGTGCAGGCGGCGCAGTTGGGGAACGGCGACCTGATTGGCATGGCGCTGGCCGGACGCTGGGCCCTGTATTCGCGCGACGGCGACATGACCGGCGGCGACTATCCCGGCTGGCTGCCCGGCCTGTTCGCGATGCCGACGGCGCATCAGGCCAGTCCGGCTAATCTGGTCGACCGGCGCGGCGAATGCGTCCACGCCGCCTGTCCCCACTACCGCCTGTGTTTTGTCGAGAAGACCATCCGCGCCAGCCGCAAGGCGGATCTGGTGGTGGCCAACCATGCGCTGGTGATGACCCAGGCGGCGTTTGACGGGGCGCGCTCGGCGCGGGGACTGAAGCAGGACGGCGAGACGGCGGCGCTGAAGCGGATCGTCTTCGACGAGGGCCACCATCTGTTCGACGCCGCCGACAGCGCCTTCTCCGCCTGCCTGTCCGGGCAGGAGGCGGCCGAGCTGCGCCGCTGGATCCGGGGACCCGAGGGACGCGGGCGGCGCGGGCGTGGGCTGGAACAGAGATTGGGCGACCTGTGCGCCGACAACGAGGCCGCGACCAAGGCCCTGCAGGACGCCATCCATGCGGCGGCCCAGCTGCCGGGCGAAGGCGCGTCGGGCCGGATCGCCCCGGCCTCGGGCGAGGTCAATCCGATCGGGCCGATCGAGCGTTTTCTGGTCGCCGCGCTGGAACAGCTCCGGGGACGGACGAGCGAGAGCGGCGGGCCCGGCGGGATCGAGTTCGGGCTGGAATGTTCCCTGCGCCCTGTCACCGATCCGGTGCTCGACGCAGCGCGGGAGGCGGCGCGGGCGTTGGCGGCGGTCGAGGCGCCGCTGCTGGCCCTGTCGCGACATCTGGAGGACATTCTGGATGACGAGTCGGTCGAGCTGGACGGTTCGTCCCGGGCGCGGATCGAAGGCGCCCTGCGCGGGCTGGACCGGCGCGGGCGGATGACCCTGCCCGGCTGGCGCTCCATGCTGGCGGCGCTGGACAATGATACCGGCGAACCCGACCCGGACTTCGTCGACTGGCTGAGCGCCGAGGCCGCTTATGGCCGGATCGCCGACGTGGCCCTGCGTCGCCACTGGATCGACCCGACCGTGCCGCTGGAAGCCGCGGTGATCATGCCGTCGCACGGGGTGCTGGTGACCAGCGCCACCCTGTCCGATCCCATGTCGGAGGATCCCTTTGATCTGGCCCGGATGCGGACCGGCTCAGCGCGGCTGATCGAACCGGCGCGGACATTGAAGGTCGAAAGCCCGTTCGACTATGCGGAGAACAGCCGGGTCATCGTGGTCAACGACCTGATCAAGGACGACACGCGCCAGACGGCGGCGGCGATGCGCGAGCTGTTCCTGGCGGCGGGCGGCGGGGGCGTGGGCCTGTTCACCGCCATCCGGCGGCTGAAGGCGGTCTATGAACGGCTGGGACCGGACCTCGCCAAGGCGGGCCTGCCGCTCTACGCCCAGCACGTCGATCCGCTGGAGGTGGGGGCGCTGGTCGATGTGTTCCGCGCCGAGCAGGACAGTTGTCTGCTGGGCACCGACGCGGTGCGGGACGGGGTGGATGTGCCGGGGCGCAGCCTTCGCATCCTCGCCTTCGACCGGGTGCCCTGGCCACGCCCGGACCTGCTGCACAAGGCGCGGCGCGAGAAGTTCGGCGGCTCGTCGGCGCAGGGCCGCGCCTATGACGACGCCCTGGCCCGCGCCCGGATGGCGCAGGCGTTCGGACGGCTGATCCGCCGGGCGGACGACAAGGGCGTCTTCGTCATGCTGGACGCCGCCTGCCCCACCCGCCTGTTCGCCAGCCTGCCGCCCGGCACGGAGGTGTTGCGGATGGGGCTGGCCGAGGCGGTGGAACTGGTCGGCGGCTTCCTGAAGCCGGCCGGTTAGGCCTCGAAATTGATCTCGACGCTGGGCGCCGAGCGACGGGCCTCGCCGTGGAACACCGCCTCGATGTTGTTGCCGTCGGGGTCCAGCAGGAAGGCGGCGTAGTAGCCTGGATGGTATGGCCGCTCGCCCGGCGCCCCGTTGTCGGTGCCGCCCGCCGCCAACCCGGCCTTGTGGAAGGCCTCGACCATGGCGCGGTCGCCGGCCTGGAAGGCCAGATGGTGCCGGCCCGTCAGCTTGCCGGTCGCCGCCTCGCTGTCGGCGCTGGAGACGAACAGCTCATCCACCCAGAAATAGCTTTCTGCCTCGCCGCCCAGCGGAATGCCGAGAGTCGCGAACACCGCATCGTAGAAGCGCCGGGACGCCGGAAGGTCCGCGACGACCAACTGGATGTGGTCGATCAGGCGGCCGCGATGCAGGGACTGGGTTTCCATCAGCTCTTTCCTCGATGACGACAGCCGAACGGGCGTCGGAAGCCGCCGTTCCGTAAAGCATCCGCTTGTCAGGGGTTGGCAGCATCCGCATACAACCCTTGCCGCACCCAGACGTTCAGCCTCTCGGCCCCAGTTCACGGACCCTGAATGAGCAACGCCTCCGACAAGCCCTACCGCCACCCGCGCCGCGGGATCATCGGCCCCTTCCTGCTGGTGGGGATCATCCTCGCCGCCTGGACCGGCTGGTGGTTCTATCTGGCGCAGCAGATCGAGACGCGGCTGGAGGCCCAGGTCGTGGCCCTGCGCGCCCAGGGCTGGACCATCCAGCATGCGGACGTGACCACCACCGGATGGCCGTTCCGGGCGCGGGTCGAGATCCCCCACGCCAGCATCCTCGCGCCGTCCGGCCACGGGATCGCCGCGCCGGAGTTCATCGCCGAGGCCAACGCTTGGAACCCCGACCATTGGGTGATCCTCGCCCCTGATGGCCTGACCCTGACCCGCGCCGACAAGGGCAAGGTGGGCGTCAGCGGTCCGGCCCTGCGCGCCAGCGTCAGCAATCTGCGTGCGCGCTTCCCGGACCTGCGGATCGAGCTGGTCCGGGCCGTCTTCACGCCCCATCCGGGCGCCGAGCCCTTCCCCATCGCGTCCGCCGAACGCATCCAGCTGGAAACCCGCCCGCACCTGACCGAGGGCGAGGCGACCACGGACGAGATGGATGTGCTGTTCAATCTGGTCGATGCGCGCGGACGCCGGGGCGGCCCGGTGGAAGGCGCGACGCAGGAGGGGCAGTTGAGCCTGGCGCTGGAGGGCACCGTCGCCCATGCCGGGGCGCTGAAGGGCGCGAACGCCGCGGGCATCTTCTCCAACTGGACCCGCGCGGGCGGTCAGTTCACCGCCATTCGCGGCGAGCTGGGCGCGGGCGAGAGCCGGGCCCGACTGGCCAGCGACCTGCTGACGGTGGATGGCGACGGTCGGCTGGTCGGACGCGTGGCGCTAACGGCCGAGAAGCCGGGCGCGGTCGTCTCCGGTATGGCGCAGTCACAGTCAGGGGCGGTCAATCGCGCCGGAGCCGTGGGCGCGGCGGCGGCCACCGCCGTCAACGGCGACCGGCCGGTGGAGCTGGTGCTGGAATTCCGCGACGGGCGCACCTTGCTGGGCCTGTTCCCGCTGGCCCCCGCGCCGAAGCTGTTCTGATGCTGAAGGCCCCGCCCGAAGACGCCGCGCGTCTGGCGCTGGACCGCGCCCTGACGCAGGCCGTGCGCGCGCGACTGGCCGCCGGCCAACGCCCGACCGTGGACGCCGACGCCATCGCGCTGAGGGAGGCGCTCAAGGGGCTGAAGCCCGCCGAGATCGCCGCCGCCCGTTCGGTGCTGGGGCGACTGGACGCGGCGACCGGTCCGCGCCTGATCGTCTGGGGGCCGGCGTCGCAGGTGCTGGCGGCGGATCGCTACGGCCTGTCGGCCCGGATGGCGGCCAAGCCCGAGGCGGCGCTGAAGGCGGTGCGGGAAGGCGGGCGGGCGCTGATGGACCTGACGCCGTCGAACCCGTGGTTCGGCCGTCTGCTGGCCGAGCCCGATCTGCGGGTCGTCGCCGCCCTGCCCGACCACGGATCCGGCCTGCCGCGCGCGCTGCTGGTGCAGAAAACCCAGCCCGGACCGACCGGCGACGACCGCACCTTCTGGGCCACCGACAGCGCCCTGCCGGACAGCCGGATTGTGGACGCCCTGTCCGACGCGGGGCTGGCCGCCACCCCCCTGATGGAGGCGGGCGGCTTGAAGCTGTTCGTGCTGGCGGGCTATGTGCAAGCCGAGGACGGGCGGCTGAACGGCGCGCCCGGCAAATTGTCCGGCGTCATCGGCGCCGCCCCGATCTTCTGAGAGACCGCATGACCGACGCCCTTCAGCCCAAGCCCGGCATCCTCGACATCGCCCCCTATGTCGGCGGCAAGTCGAAGATCGACGGCGTGGCCGAGCCGATGAAGCTGTCCTCGAACGAGAACGCCCTGGGCGCCGGCCAGAAGGCCCGCGACGCCTATGCGGCCGCGGTCGGCAACATCCACATCTATCCGGACGGCCGGGCCGGCAAGCTGCGCGATGCGGTGGCCGAGCATCACGGTCTGGAAGCGGATCGTCTGATCTTCGGCAACGGCTCGGACGAGGTCTTCGCCCTGCTGAACCAGACCTATCTGCAGCCCGGCGACAACATCGTCACCGGCCAGTACGGCTTCCTCGCCTATCGCATTTCGGCCCTGGCCAATCAGGCTTCGGTCAAGCTGGCCCCCGAGCCGGGCTTCAAGGCCGAGGTGGACGCCATCCTCGAGCAGGTCGATGAGCGGACGAAGATCGTCTACATCTCCAGCCCGTCGAACCCGACCGGCAGCTACAACACCGCCGAGGAGACCCGCCGTCTCCACGCCGCCCTGCCGCCCCACATCCTGCTGGTCATCGACGAGGCCTATGCCGAGTTCGTCACCGCCCCCGACTGGGAGACCAGCTTCCCGCTGGCGAAGGACGCCGAGAACATCGTCGTCACCCGCACCTTCTCCAAGATCCACGGCCTCGGCGGCCTGCGCATCGGCTTCGGCTATGCCCCACTGAAGGTGGCCGAGGCGGTTGATCGCATCCGCCTGCCGTTCAACGTTTCGGTGGCCGGCCTGGACGCCGCCGTCGCCGCCCTGTCGGACGAGGCGCACCAGAAGGCCTCGCTCGAGTTGGTCGAGACCTGGCGTCCGCGCCTGACGCAGGCGATCAAGGGCTTCGGCTTCGACGTCCTGCCCAGCGTGGGGAATTTCGTGCTGGTCCGCTTCGCCGACGCCGCCAAGGCCGCCGCCGCCAATGATTACCTGCACACCAAGGGGATCATCGTGCGTCCGGTCGGCGGCTACGGCCTCCCGGAATGCCTGCGCATCACCATCGGCACCGAAGACCAGAACCGCGCGGTCCTCGATGCGCTGAGCGAGTTCGCGGCGAGTTGATCAATCGATCGCGGCGGGCGGAAGCGCACAGTAACGCGCCAGCCAGTCCTCGAAGGAGTCGGCCACCCTCCGGACGTCTCCGCTGTCGTGATTGAAGAACCAGACGCTCGGGGCGCCGCCTTGGTCAAAGGCGAACAGGTTGCCCATGGAGTCCCCCGCGAAGGCCACGAGCGTACCGGGCAACCCCATCCCGCGCCAGTCCTCGGTCGCCGAGATGACGTCGTCCGGAACGAAGAACTCGGACACATCCTCGATATCGATTTCGTTTTCGACGATGCTGTTAAGCAGGGCGAGTGTCGGCGCGGGCGCGCCATGCGCCAGAACGGCTTGCCGGTAAGCGGCGGGGAAGACGATGCCGAACCGTTGCTCGGCCCGCCGCATATCCGCCTCCGCGACCCGGTCAGGCGGATAGTCGGGGTGGGTCCACAGGCGGATAAAGTCAGCCAAGGTGGTCATCAGTTCCGCCTGAAGATCCGGCTGGCCGCCCAGCCGGTGAACATCGCCAGCAGGACGCACAGGACGCCGTAGGTCCACGGGCGGCGGTGAGCGAACTCGAAGATGTCGCGTTCGAAGCCGACCTTTTCGACGGTCAGGGTCAGGTTGCTGACCGAGACCGGCTCGCCCTCCTGGAACAGCCAGACCTCGGCGAAGTACTGGCCGGTCGGGGCGACGGCGGGCAGTTCGACCTCGGCGCGGAACAGGCCGCGATCGACGAACTTCACCCCCGCGGGATCGCTGTTGTACAGGGCCGCCGCCTCGCGCAGGCGGATCACCGCGCGGCGGTAGTCCAGATAGTCCTCGCCGATACGGCTGACGACGACATCGCGGACGCCGTAGCGGGTGACCGTCCGGCTTTCCTCCGGCGCGGCGATGCGCAGGTGATCCACCCCGACGCCCAGACGACGCAACTGACCGAAGTCGGCGATGTCCGACAGGGGCCGGGTCGAGGCCGTCATGTAGAAGCCGGGCGCGCCCTCGAACAGGACGGGACGGCTGTTCAGCCAGACGCCCGTGTTGCGCGTCTTCTTGACCAGACGAACCGGACCGTCCGGCCCCCGGACAACCACCACCACATCGGCGGGGATGTCGGTCGGATTGAAGACCGCGCCGTACAGGACGATGGAGGCGCCGCGGAAGCTGGAATCGACCATCACCCGCGCATCGGTCATGGCGGCGGCGACGCGGACCTGCTCGGTCGTGCCGAGCGAACGCTCGGGCGCCGGGGCCTCGACGGCGGGGGGTGGAGGCGGCAGCTGCATCATTGCGCAACTCCCGGAGCAAAGCTGAACAGATCGGACGGCCGGACGAACAGTTCCAGCCCCATATAGATGCCGACCAGCAGGACGATGATGGCCAGGATCGCCCGCAACTCTTCGGCGCGGAACCGGCCAGACAGGCGCGCGCCGTACTGGGCCCCGACCACGCCGCCCAGCAGCAGGATGGTCGACAGGACGATATCCACCGTCTGGTTGCGGCCCGACTGCAGGATGGTGGTGATCGCCGTGGTGATGATGATCTGGAACAGGCTGGTGCCGACCACCACGCTGGCCTTCATCCGCAGCACATAGAGCATGGCCGGGACCAGGATGAAGCCGCCGCCGACGCCCATGATGGCCGACAGGACGCCGACGAACGATCCGAGCGCGAACGGCGGAATGGCGCTGATGTAGAGGCCCGAGCGCGGGAACTTCATGCGCAGCGGCAGGCCATAGAGCCACAGGGGCCGACGGCGTTCCTTGTGCGGCGTCACCTCGCCCCGGACCCGACGCAGGATCTGGCCGAGGCTCTCGTGCAGCATCAGGGCGCCGATGGAGCCGAGGAACAGCAGGTAGGACAGGGCGACCACCAGATCCGCCTGACCGAGCAGACGCAGGTAGCGGAACAGCTCGACCCCGGCGAAGGCGCCCAGCACCCCGCCGAGGGCCATGATGCCCCCGATCTTGTAATCGACCTGCTTCTGCGAGGTGTAGTGGATCACGCCCGAGGTCGAGGAGGCGACGACGTGGCTGGCTTGACTGGCGACAGCCACCGAGGGCGGAATGCCGAGGAAGATCAGGATGGGAGCCATCAGGAAGCCCCCGCCGATGCCAAACAGCCCGGACACGAATCCGACCGTCGCGCCCAGCAGAACCAGGAGCGGCCAGTTCACCGAAACCTCGGCGATCGGCAGATAGATATCCAAAGGACGCGCCTTCGGCTGGAACTGAGGTCAAACGCCCGAAAGGCGACGGTGGAACTGTCCTGAACGCCCCGGGCCGCTGGTGCAACCCGGTGCGCTCAAAAGGAGTCTGATCGCGTCAGCTGACGGGGTCGGCCGTGAAGCGATCCGCCTCGGCGCGGGCCTTGCCGCGGTCGGCGACCGACAGGACGGTGCGCAGGCGATCCACGGCCTCCTGGGCGCCGGCGTCGCCCGCGCGGGCGGCGACCAGATACCAGCGGTAGGCCTCGACCATATCCACGCGGACGCCGGCCTGACCGGTCTCGTAGAGCTGGGCGATATTGAACTGGCTGTCGACCAAGCCGGCTTCGGCGGCCTTCGTGAGCCAGTTCATGGCCTCATAGGTGCTCGCCGGGCCACCAGTGCCCCGCATCAAATACATGCCGTAGTTGTGCATGCCGCGTGGGTTACCGGCCTCAGCTGCGCGCTTCGTCCACTTGCGCGCTTCCACCAGATCGACCGTCACGCCCTTGCCGCCGTCGTGATACAGGCCTGCCTGTTGCAGCTGCGCCGGGGCGTAACCCAGCTCGGCGGACTCTTTCAGGGCGTCCAGACCGGTGGCGTCGTCGGCCTCCAGCTTGATGATGGCCTGCTGGTACAGATCGGCGGCGCGGGCGCGATCCGCCGGCGAGGCCTCCACCGGCGTCGAGGCCAGGGCGGCGACCGGCGCGGCGGGCTGCGCCCCCGGCAGGCCCGGGATCTGGATGCCTGAATCGGTCAGCTCGTTGAAGGCCACAGCGCCCGTGGCGGTCAGGACCACGGCCACGGCCGAGGCGCCCAGAGCCTTGCGGACCGCGCTGCCCTGTTTCGAGGCCTGCTTGTCCAGACGCTCCTGCAGTCGCGACTTGCCGCCGCGCTTCAGGCCGAAGCCGGTGCGCGCCGGAGCCTCGTCGGCTTCGGACATGGCCGCGCGGGCGGCGTCGATGGCCTGACGGGTCGAGCTGGCCCGGCCTTGGGCGGCCGCGGCGCGAAGGGCGCGCGGATCGACGAAATCAGTCTCGCCGTCGAAGTCGTCCGGACCGGCGTCGAAGCTGTCCGGAGCGGTGGCCGCCAGGGCGTCGGACACGTCCGCGCCGCCGAAGCTCTGGCCGAAGGGCGAGGCGGACGCCGCGGGCGGGGGCGTGAACACCGGCGTCACCGGCGCATCAATCTCGTCCGCCAGCGAGCCGGCGTAGGGTTCGGCCGCGGCCTCTCGGCTGCCGAAGGGCGTCGAGGACGGTTCCGGCGCCGTGCGCGGACCGCGCAGGACGGCGTCGAAGACGGCGTCGGCCGTCAGGACCTGCCGGCCGTCTTCCGGCTCATGGATCGGCTCGGGTTCAGGCTCCGGGGGCGCCAGATCGGCGGACCAGGCCTGCTGCTCGGTATAGACCGGATCCGGATCCTCGAAGGTCTGGCCCTGGAAGGGCGCATCGGGGAAGGCCGCGTCCGGGAAGGCGGCGGCGCGCCAGTCCGGCTGGATGTCCGCCACCGCGGAGGCCGCGGCCGGCTCGGGCGCGACCACCGGAGCGGGGGTCGGCTCGGGCCGGGTCTCGGCGCGCCGCTCGATGTTCTCGCGCGCTTCGGCGATCAGGGAGGCGGTGCGCTCTTCCGACAGGCGCATGCGCTCGGCCAGTTCGCCCGAGGCGCGGTCGTAGCGCTGCTCGATCCGGCTGGAGCTGTCGGCCAGACGGCGGCCGATATCGTCCAGCGCCTGCTGCGAACGGCGCTCTGACTGGGCGATGCGCTCGCTCAGACGGTCGGAGATGCGAGTGATCTCGCCCCCCAGCTTTTCGAGCGCCAGGGCGTGGCGGTCGTCGGCGGCGGTCAGGCGTTGATCAATGCCCTGCTGGAGACCCTGGGCCAGACGGCCCATGTCGTCGTCGATCTTGCGCGTCAGGCTCTGGCCCAGCGCGGCGACCTTGGCGTCCACGCCGGTCTCGACCCGACCGACCCGACCGTTCAGGTTCTCGGCGATGCGCAGGACCTCGCGGCCCATCGCCTCGACGGCGCCGGCGGAGCGGGTCTCGGAGGTCTTGAGCTGTTCGCCCAGCGCCAGCACGGCCCGCTCGATGCGATCCATGCGGTTCTCGGATTGGGCGGTGTCGAGCCGCCGCATCATCTCGGTGCGGTTGGCCTCGACCTGACGGCTCAGCGTCTCGGCCAGCTTCTCGAAGCGGGCGGCCTCGCGGTCGCCGGCAGGCTCGACCCGGCTCTCGGCGGCGCGCAGGCGCTCGTCCAGATGGGCGAAGGAGCGTTCCAGACCGCGCAGGGCCTCGGTCGTCCGGGACTGGGCCTGATCCAGACGGGCGCCGACCTGGGCCAGCAAATCCGAACCGGCACCTGGACCGGCCAGCTTCTCGACCGTCTCCATGCGCTGGCGCAGCTCGTTCACGCCCGTGCGCTGGCGTTCCTCGATATCGTACAGGCGGCCGGCGAGCGCGCCGAGGCCGGTCTCGACCTTGCCGAAGGTCTCGGCCGTCTTGGGGCCGGTTTCCTGTTCGAATTTGCGCAGGCGGCGATGGCCCTCGCGCAGCTCCTCGGCGATGTCGTCGATGCGGCGGCCGTGCTGACGGCCGTCCTGATCGGCGGCCTCGAGACGGCGCACCAGACCGGCGACGGCCTGGTCCACGCCCTGGATGGCGACGGTCGAGCGACGCTCGGCGGCCTCAAGACGGGCGGCGATGGCGTCAATCGATGCGCTCAGACGATGCGCATCCTCGTCCGCACCATAGGCGTCGTCCAGCCGGCGGCTGCGGCCGCGGCGCTCAAACATGTCGGCCACATGGGGACGGCGCGGCAGGGGCGTATAGCCCTCGTCCTCGTCGCCATCTTCCATGATCATCGAGTTCAGCCATTCGCCGAGCGTCATGCCTGAACGGCGCGCAAGGTCCTTGGCGATCTCGCGAGCCTTGGGGTCTATCCCCTTCACGCTCCACGGCGCGGCTGCGCTCACTGATTCGCCTCCCGACCTTTGATTCGAACGCTAGTGCGCCAGATCAAGGGTGTAAACGCGCTGTTAACCCCAAGATGTGGGGTCGCCCCCAGCTTCCTGTGGAAAGACCGAACACCGACCGTATGGATGCCTCCAACATGGTTAACGACGCGTGAAGATTAACCTCCCGGCAAGGACTCAGGCCCCTTGCGCGGAGCCTTGCGGCAGTCCAACTGGCGCGGATGGACATGCGCCTGACCCTGATCCTGACCGCGGCCTTCCTGGCCCTGACCCTGTTCGCGGGATGGCGGGGCGCGCGACCGTGGGATCCGAGTCAAAAGGTGCGCATGGCGCCCTGGCGGTTCATCATGGTGATGAGCGGGGCGGTCACCGTGCTGCTGCTGATCCACATCGGCGCCCTGCTGGGCGTGCCGCAGCGGTCCGTTTGAGGACGGAACCGGCCCGACGCCCAACGCTTCCCTGATCGACCCCGATTGCAGGAGAAACGTTCATGGGCGACAAGACCCTTACCGCCGCCGAGGCCGAACAGCATTTCTGGGACAGCCTGAAGAAGTCCAACACCGGCCTGCTGGGCCTGGACCAGCCCGGCTACCACGCCCAGCCGATGACCGCCTTCCGCGAGGAAGAGACCGGAACCATCTGGTTCTTCACCCGCGACGACACCGATCTGGCGAAGGACGCCGCCCTGCCCGGCGGGCAAAGCGCCATGTTCCACTACGGCTCGAAGGACCAGAATGTCTGGGCCTGCATCCACGGCGACCTGTCCGTGCACGGGCAGGACCGCGCCATCATCGATCGTTACTGGAACCCGGTGCTGGCGGCCTGGTATCCGGAGGGCAAGGACGACCCGCACCTGACCATCCTGCGCTTCGACGCCGATGACGGACGGGTCTGGGTGAACGAGGGCGGCTTCTTCAAATTCGCCTATGAGATCGCCAAGGCGAACATCACGAAAACCATCCCGGATGCGGGCGGCGTGGCGGATGTGAAGCTGCAGTAGGTCGAACCCGAAGGCAAAAAAGAAAGGGGCGGCTCACGGAGCCGCCCCATTCGATCTTTAGCCCGCGAAGCACCAGGCCAGCACGGCCTTCTGGGCGTGGATGCGGTTTTCCGCCTCGTCCCAAACCAGCGACTTTGGGCCGTCGATGACCGAGTCCGTCACCTCTTCCCCGCGGTGGGCGGGCAGGCAGTGCAGGAAGACGGCGCCTTCGTTGGCCAGAGCCATCAGGGCGTCATCGACGCCGTAGCCGTCGAAGGCTTCCAGTCGGGCTTCATAGTCCTGATCGCCCATCGACACCCAGGTGTCGGTGACGACGACGTCGGCGCCGGCGACGGCCTCGCGCGGATCGCTGGTCAGGACGACATGGTCGCCGCCCTTGGCCAGATCGTGCAGGTCCGGGTGATACTCGGCCGGACAGGCGACCTGCAGCCGGAAGCCGAACTTCGGCGCGGCGTGCATGAAGCTGTGGCAGACGTTGTTGCCATCGCCGACCCAGGCGATCGTCTTGCCCGCCACCGGCCCGAGATGCTCCTCGATGGTCAGCAGGTCGGCCAGGATCTGGCAGGGATGCGAGCGGTCGGTCAGGCCGTTGATCACCGGCACAGTCGAGACACGGGCGAAGCGCTCGACATCCTCGTGGTCGTTTGCGCGGATCATCACGGCGTCGACCATGCGCGACAGGACACGGGCGGTGTCTTCGACCGGCTCGCCGCGCCCCAGCTGCATGTCGCCGGCGTTGGCGATGATGCCCGAACCGCCCAGCTGGCGGATGGCGGCGTCGAAGCTGAAGCGGGTGCGGGTCGAGTTCTTCTCGAACACCATGGCGAGGACGCGATCCTTCGCCGGAGCGTCGGCGTCGACGCGCCCCTTGGGCCAGCCCTTGCGAGCCGTCTTGCGGGCATGGGCGTCGTCCAGAATGCCGCGCAGGTCCTCGGCGCTGAGCCGATGGATGTCGAGGAAGTGACGGACCATGAGGCCCTCCCGTTCTGTCAGGGCCTCAGGCCAGCTTGGTCCGCGCGAACTCGCAGGTCTTCTCGAAACGCTCGACGGCCTCGCGGGCCTCGTCCAGCGTCAGCACGAGCGGCGGCAGAATGCGCACGCAGTTGTCACCGCCGCCGGCGACCAGCAGCTTCTGCTCGTCGCGGGCCCAGCCCATGAATTCGCGGTTGTTCGGAACCAGCTTCACGCCGATCAGCAGCCCCTTGCCGCGGACGTCGACGATGACGTCCGGGAAGCGCTGCTGCAGGCCGTGAAGCTGCTGCTTCAGATAGCCGGCGATCTCGTTGACGTGGGCTAGGGTCTCGGGGGCCGACAGCTCGGCGAAGGCGGCCTTGCCGACCGCCATGGCCAGCGGGTTGCCGCCGAAGGTCGAGCCGTGGACGCCGACGGTCATGCCCTTGGCCGCATTGGTGGTGGCCAGACAGGCGCCGATGGGGAAGCCGCCGCCCAGGGCCTTGGCGATGGCCATGATGTCCGGGGTCATGCCGGCCCATTCGTGGGCCCACAGCTTGCCGGTCCGGCCCATGCCGCACTGGACCTCGTCGAAGATGATCAGCACGCCGTTGGCGTCGGCCATCTCGCGCATCCAGCGCAGGTCTTCGTCCGGGGTCGAGCGGCAGCCGCCCTCGCCCTGCACGGGCTCAAGGATGATGGCGGCCGTGGTCGGGTTCTCGAAGGCGGCCTTCAGCGCGTCCTTGTCGCCCCAGATCAGCTGATGGAAGCCTTCCATCTTCGGGCCGAAGCCTTCGGTGTAGGACGGGTTGGCGGCGGCGTTGATCGCGCCGTAGGTCCGGCCGTGGAACGAGCCGTCGAAGCCGTAGATGTCGATCCGCTCGGGCTGGCCGTTCGCGACGTGATGCTTGCGCGCCGTCTTCAGCGCGCACTCGACGGCTTCCGTGCCCGAGTTGGTGAAGAAGACGACGTCGGCGAACGACTTCTCGCACAGGGCGTCAGCCAGCGCTTCCTGGCCCGGGATGCGGAAGATGTTGGAGACGTGCCACAGCTTCTGGGCCTGCTCGGTCACCGCGGCGACCAGCTTGGGATGGGCGTGACCCAGACCGTTGGTCGAGATGCCCGCCACGCAGTCCAGATATTCCGTGCCGTCCGTGGACCACAGACGCGCGCCCAGACCACGCTCAACCTCCAGCGGCGCGCGGTTGTAGACACCCATCAGATGTTCTTGGGACACGGGACTGAACCTCCAGAAGAGAGACGGCCCCGTCGCGGGTGCGACGGAGCCGATAAAAAGTGTCCGGTCTTGTCGGACGCGAACCGGGGTTAGTCAACACCGCGCCCGAGACGACCCGACGCGCGCACTTCCGTCACCAAGGTGCGCAGGGCGACAATCTGGGCCTCGGTCATCAGCCGCTTGGGCAGGACGGGGTTCGACTGCGGCGAGATCAGGATGATGAACCGGTCGGCTTCCTCGCGCACATCATGCATGGCGGCCCAGCGGATATGGCTCGACATCAGCGGATTGGTCTGGACCAGACCCTCGTTGTCGAACGCCCAGTCGTAGGGCACGCCCCGCGACGGCGCCTTGGCGGCCTGATGCAGCATGGCCCTGTGCATCAGATGGCTTGCGACCACCCACAGCACCACCGTGACCAGCGCGATCCACACGGGCGTGAATTCCAGCCATGGCGCCGAGCCCATCAGGAGCGCTGTCATCACCACCAGCCCGAGATAGGGGATCAGCCACGGCAGGTAGGCATACCAATGCAGGACGCCCCAGCCGCCCTTGAGAGGCCGCAGATCCCGGGCGGTCTGCTCGACGTTCCTGACCTCGATCACGCCTTACTCGTCCCGCGCCAGACGCAGGGCCAGATCCGCGACGAAGCGGGCGGTGCGCAGGATGTCGTCGCCGTCGACCCACTCCATCCGGTCATCGGCCGAGTGGATGCGCTGGAAGACCGGCGGCACGAAGCCCTCGGCCAGACCGTTGGTCTCGCCGCCGTTGAAGGCCAGCCACATCTGGTGGGCGCCGACGGCGTCCTGCGAACCGATCGAGATCACCGGCAGGCCGGCGGCCGAGAAGACGCGGTCATCGCTGGGCGGATAGTTGGGGAAGGCGACGCAGTCGACGGCCCGCTCGGCGCACTGGGTCCGCATGGCGCGCAGCACGAAGGCCGAGGCTTCGCCGACGTTCTCGCCGTACATCAGCGTCTCGCCATAGGCGTTGACGTCCATGTTGATGACCGCGTGGATGCGCGACTTGTCCTGCGCCTCGAGCCATTTGCGCGCGCCGATCAGGCCCAACTCCTCCTGGTCGGTGAAGACGAAGACGTAGCGATACGGCCCCGGCGTCTGCTCGACCTGATCCTTGATCAGGCCGGCGGCTTCCATCAGGGCGGCGACCGAGCCGGCGTTGTCGACCACGCCCTGCGACATGGAGCCGTCGCGCAGCGGCACGGCGTCAAAATGGCCGGTCAGGACGATGTCCTTGTCGCCCTGCCCCACCGTGATGACGACATTGCCGCCCGCGCGCGGACCGGTGCGCTCATTACCGCCCTCGAAAGGCACGACCTGCGGGGCGAAGCCCTGCGCGCGCAACTGGGCGACGACGATGTCGCGGCGCTGGTCATTGGTCTTGGCGGCATAGGCCTGGATGGCCGTCTCGACGGCCTGCCCCTCGGCCGTCAGGGCGTCGTCCTGGACCGGCGCGGCCAGCAGAGAAAGCGCGAAAAGCGACTGGATCAGCATGGAAACCCTCCCGTTGGTTCCCGCCCTTGCTAACGGCTGGACCGTCGCGCCGCCAGCCCGCCGATCAGCTCTTCAGCCGCCAGCCGGACTTGAAGATCGCCCAGCAGGCCCAGGACATGAGCAGGGTCAGGACGGCGCTCATCACGACCCCGACCCAGAGATTGCCCTCGGCGTGGCCGATAAAGCCGAAGCGGAAGCCGTCGATCATGTAGAAGATCGGGTTCCAGTGGCTGATCGTGGCGAACGGCTCGGGCAGGTTGCCGACCAGATAGAAGGTGCCGGACAGGAAGGTCATCGGCATGATCAGGAAGTTCTGGACGGCCGCCAGCTGGTCGAACTTCTCGGCCCAGAGACCGGCGAAGACGCCCAGCATCCCCATCATCAGCGAGGCGGTCAGGGCGAACCAGACAATGGTCAGGACATTGCTGACGCCCAGCCTGGCGAAAGGCATGACGCAGATGGCGGTGACCAGACCCACGGCGATGCCGCGGGTGGCGGCGCCCAGCGAGAAGCCGATGGTCAGCTCCAGCGGACTGAGCGGCGGGGTCAGGAAGTCGGTCGAGGTGCCCATGATCTTGGCCTGGATCAGGCTGGACGAGGCGTTGGCGAAGGCGTTGTTCAGGATCGCCATCATGATCAGGCCGGGGGCCACGAACTCGGCGAAGGGGGTGCCGTCGATCGGCGGGCGCGAGTCCTTCAGGGCGACCACGAAGACCAGCATGTAGAGCAGGGTCGTCACCACCGGCGCGGCCACGGTCTGGGCCCCGACCTTCCAGAAGCGCCGGACCTCCCTGAGGTACAGGGTCTTCACCCCCTCCCAGTTGACGCCGTCATAGCGGCGCGGCTGCGGGAGCCCGGACGGGCGCGTGGAGGCGAGATCGGTCATGAGCGCGGAGATGCGGCCGGAAGCGCGGCGGCGCAAGGGGGCGGCAGGTGATTGGTGGTTGGTGATTGGTGGCGGGCTGGGGCGGCCCACCGCGCTTTGTCAGTCGAACGCCCGTCGGCTGCCGCAAACCACCAATCACCAACTCCCAATCACCGCCAGCCGGTCCCATTCCCGAGACCCATCTTAACCATACCAGATGTAGTTCCTGTGGACGGACCAATTCCCACATATTGCGCGTTTTAAGAGGTGGTTTACGATTAGGAGTAGGTCGGCCCCACAGGAGGGACATACCGACCCCATATGTTGAATCCCTGGAGGGCGACCATGACCGCAGGCTGGACCGAAGATCGCGTCGGCGCGCTGAAGAAGCTGTGGCTTGAAGGCCAGTCGGCGAGCCAGATCGCCAAGCAGCTGGGCGGCGGCGTGACCCGCAACGCCGTGATCGGCAAGGTGCACCGTCTGGGCCTGTCGGGCCGTGCGGCCCCGTCGCAGCCGGCGCGCGCCACCTTCCGCCCGTCGCGTCCGCGCCCCACCCCGCAACCGACCCAGGCTCCGTCGGCTCCGCGCCGCATCGAGGCCGCCCAGCCGCGCATCGCCGTCCCGGTCGCGCCGACCCCGGCGCCGATCCCCGACCTGCCGGGCACCGCCACGGTCATGACCCTGGGCGCCCACATGTGCAAATGGCCGATCGGCGACCCGTCTTCGGCCGAGTTCAGCTTCTGCGGCCGTCGCGCTTCGGAAGGCGTCTATTGCGTCGAGCACGCCCGGGTCGCCTACCAGCCGCAGGTCCGCAAGGGCGGCAAGGACGGCGCTTCCGACCTGGCCCGCAGCCTGCGTCGCTACATCTAGGTCGCACTGACCTGCCCAAGGCGGCTCGCACCACCCCGCGAGCCGCCTTTCTTTTATCCGGCCACATGGCTGTCACAGATGGCCCCTAGAGGGGCCGCCGTCCGCGTTGACGCCGCCCGCTGCGGCGACGACGCCGGGGGCGGGGGCTGCGGTTATCCGGGTTGACGCAGCCCCTGCACCTCCGGGTGGCTCAAGCTCCGGCGTAAGGCCGTCGAGCACCGCGCGATGCAAGTGATTGGTGATTGGAGATTGGTGGATGGCGGTCGCCGTCATCCTGCCCGCGCCGCGCAAGCCGCAGTCCAGTCGAACCACCAATCACCAATCACCAACCACTGGTCGCACCGGCGCCTGCCAGAGGGCCCGCCGAGAGAGCGCCTAGTTCAGCACGCGTCTCTCGCCCGGGACGTCCAGACTGAAGGCCGGAATGGCCACCTCGAACATTCGCCCCAGATCATCAACCATCGAATAGGCGCCGACCATGCTGCCGGACGGCGTGCCGAGCGGGCAGCCCGAGGCGTAGGAATAGCTGTCGCCCGGCTGGATCGTCGGCTTCTCGCCGACCACGCCCGGACCACGCACCTCCTCCACATGACCGAGGGCGTCGGTGATCGTCCAGCGGCGGGCGACCAGCTGCACCGGCGAGGCCGACAGGTTCACGATCTCCACCTGATAGGCCCAGACCCAGCGCCCGCCCTCCGGGTCGGACTGGCCGGCCAGATAGCTGGGGCGGACGCGGACCAGAATCCCGTCGGTCTCGGCTTCATAGGCGGGCGTGTCGTACATGGCTGGAATGGTCCCGGAAGGCGTCGGCGCGTGCAAGCGTCGCCATAGCCGCACCGCTGACGAGACGGGAGAGACTGTCGCCGAATTCGTGTAAGCGGGAGCCATGACCTTGAGCTATCCCCGTC
>JAVHYH010000001.1:0-10238 GCA_031119155.1 Brevundimonas sp. | reverse complement strand
TGCCCGCCCAGTCCATCGAAGCCCTGATCGCCGGTGGCGCGATCTCCACCGAAACCCCGTTCGACGCCGATCAGGTGCAGCCGGCCAGCCTGGACCTGCGCCTGTCCGCGACCGCCTGGCGCGTGCGCGCCTCCTTCCTGCCCGGCCAGCGCAAGGTCGAGGACCGTATCGCCGACGTGGCCATGCACACCATCGACCTGTCCGCCGGCTATGTGCTGGAAAAGGGCTGCGTCTATATCGCGAAGCTGCAGGAGCGGCTGAGCCTGCCCAAGGGCCTGATCGCCCGCGCCAATCCCAAGAGCTCGACCGGTCGCGTGGACGTCTTCGTGCGCCTGCTGACCGACCGCGGCGGCAGCTTCGATGACGTGGACGAGGGCTATGACGGCCCGCTGTATCTCGAGATCGCGCCCCAGACCTTCTCGATCCTGGTCCGTCCCGGCACCCGCCTGAACCAGCTGCGCCTGAAGGCTGGCGAGCCGCCGAAGCTGGAGACCCGCTCGGTCGGCGTCGAGCTGTCGGGCGGCGAGCATGGCATCGTCGGCTTCCGCGGCCGTCGTCACGCGGGCGTGGTCGATCTGGACAACATCGACGGCCACGATCCGAAGGATTTCTGGGAGCCGCTGACCCTGCGCCGCGGCGAACTGCTGCTGGATCCGGGCGAGTTCTACATCCTCGCCTCGTCGGACGACGTGGAGATCCCCGTCGATCAGGCCGCCGAAATGACCCCCATCGATCCGTCGGTGGGCGAGTTCCGCGTCCACTACGCCGGCTTCTTCGACCCGGGCTTCGGCACGGACGAGGCGCACGGCGCGGGCTCGAAGGGCGTGCTGGAAGTGCGCACCCACGACACCCCCTTCCTGCTGGAGCACGGCCAGATCGTCGCCCGGCTGGTCTATGAACCCCTGACCGAACGCCCCAGCCGCCTCTACGGCGAGGGCGGCAGCCACTATCAGAAGCAGGGGCTGAAGCTGAGCAAGCACTTCAGGCCGTGGGGCTGAAGTCGTGATTGGTGGCTGGTGATTGGTGAGTGGCGGACGCAGCATCCCGCCGCCCATCAATCACCAATCACGCACCACCAATCACCGCGACGTCAGCTGAGCTTGTCCGCCTTCCGCAGGCCGGGGAACATCGCCGACCACAGGCCGGTGGCGACCAGCGCGCCGACGCCGCCGAAACAGGCCGCGCCGACCGCGCCGAGAACACGGACCATCAGGCCGGAATAGGCCTCGCCCAGTTCATTGGACGCGCCGATGAACAACATGGACACCGAACTGACCCGGCCGCGCATGTGATCGGGCGTGGCCAGCTGGATCAGGGTCTGGCGGATGTTGACGCTGATCATGTCCGCCGCCCCGCCGACGAACAGGGCCAGCGCCGACAGCCAGACGATCTTCGACAGGCCGAAGGTCAGGGTGCAGAGGCCGAACACGGCCACCGCCGCGAACATCCAGCGCCCGCCGTGCTTCACGATCGGGAAACGGCTCAGATAGATGGCGACCGCCATGGCGCCCACGCCGAACGAGGCGCGCAGCAGGCCGAAGCCGATGGCACCGACATGCAGGATGTCGCGCGCGAAGATCGGCGTCAGCAGGGCCACGCCCGCCAGCAGGACGACGACCAGATCCAGCGAAATGGCGCCCAGAACGATCTTGGTCTTCCAGACGTAGGCCAGCCCTTCCTTGACCGACTCCAGCGGCGACAGCTTGTGCTCGACCTGGGCCGGCTTGCCGCTGGTGCGGATCAACAGGAAGGCGCCGACGGCCAGCAGGAACAGGCCCAGCGACGCCGCATAGGCCAGGGGCACATTGACCGCGACGATCACTCCGCCCAGCGCCGGTCCGGCGATGGCGCCGGTCTGGAAGGCGATGGACTGGGCCGCGATGGCGGGCGGCAGGGCCTTGCGACCGACGACCATGGGCAGGAAGGCCTGGCTGGCCGGGGCGAGGAAGGCGCGCGCCGCGCCGAAGACGGCGGCGACGGCCAGCAGCCCCCACAGCGGCGGCGAGCCGTGGATGGCCATCATGAGGAACGCCAGGGCGCAGGACGCCTCCACCAGAATGGAGATCCACACCGTCGTCTTGCGGTCGCGCCGGTCAGCCATGGCGCCGGCGGGCAGTGTGAAGGCCAGCAGCGGCAGGAACTGGCACAGGCCGACGAGACCCAGATACAGGCTGGCCTCGGCCACCGGGTGATCCCGCCGCGCGATCTCATAGACCTGCCAGAGCAGGGCCGAAGACTGGATCTGGATGCCCAGCACGGCGACGACGCGGCCGAACCACAGCAGGCGGAAGTCGCGGATGCCCCAGGGACTGGACGGACCTTCGGGCGGGGCGGGCGGAACGGGAGGCGTCGGCGAGCCGGCGTCGAGGCTTTCAACAGTCAAGTGCGTCGATCGTATTTCGGGTAGGGGGAGCCGTCCCGGTGGAAGTAGCGGTCCGCCCCTTCGGGCAGGACCATGTCGATATCAGGGTAGTCGCAGGCGTCGGTCTTCGGGGAGCGCGTCCCGACCTCGAGCAGAACAGCCTCGCTGTCGGATCGGTTCTCGATCTTGTGGCCGTTCGGTACGCCCGCCGGGAAGCCGGCGCAATCGCCCGCGCGCAGGATCGTTTCGCCGTCGTCCTCAACCAGCACCACCTCGCCGGACAGGACGGTGACGAACTCGTCCTCGCTCGCATGCCAGTGCCTCTGGCTGGACCAGGCGCCCGCGGGCAGGCGCAGCAGATTGACCCCGAACTGGGTGAGGCCCGCCGCGTCGCCCAGCTTCCAGCGGCGGCGCGGCCTGCACGGACCGGCGTGTTCTTCCGGGTAGGACGTTCCGTGGCCGGTCGGCGCGGTGTCGATGTCGATCTTCGGCATGGCGTCAGCCTTCTCCCAACCGTCCTGACCACGTAAAGCAAGGAACCATGAGCCATGCATCAACTCCGGTTATCGATCCTGTCGAACTGACCCGCGACCTGATCCGGATTCCGTCCGTCACCCCCGCCGATGAAGGCGCCATGGATGTGCTGGAGCGCCACCTGACGGCGCTCGGCTTCAGCTGTCGCCGGCTGGCCTTCGGGGAGCCGGATGGCGTGGGCGCTCATGCGCGGATCGAGAACCTTTACGCCCGACGCGGGACGGCTTCGCCCAACCTCTGCTTCGCGGGCCACACCGATGTGGTGCCGACCGGTTCGACCGAGGCCTGGTCCTCCGCGCCGTTCGGGGCCGAGGTGAAGGACGGGGTGCTGTACGGCCGCGGCGCGGTGGACATGAAGGGCGGGATCGCCGCCTGGGTCGCGGCGGTGTCGAAGGTGCTGGCGGAAGGCGACGTGCCCGGCTCGCTGAGCTTCCTGATCACCGGCGACGAGGAAGGCCCGGCGCTGCACGGCACCAAGAAGGTGGTCGAGGCCCTGATGGCCGAGGGCGAGGTCATCGACGCCTGCGTGGTCGGCGAGCCGTCGTCGCAGCAGCGGCTGGGCGACATGATCAAGATCGGCCGTCGCGGCTCGCTGAACACCTGGTTCACGGTGCACGGCAAGCAGGGGCATGTCGCCTATCCAGACCGCGCCGCCAATCCGGTTCCGGTGCTGGCGAAGCTGGCGGCCACGCTGGCGGCGCATCGACTGGACGAAGGTTACGAAGCCTTCCAGCCCTCGAACCTCGAACTGACCACGCTGGACGTCGACAACACAGCGACCAATCTGATCCCGGCGGAGGCGCGCGGGCGGCTGAACATCCGCTTCAACCCCTCGCACACCGGCGAAAGCCTGATGGCCTGGCTGAACGCCGAGGCGGGCAAGGCCCAGGCCGAAAGCGGGCTGCGCATCGAGGTCGAGCATATGCACTCGGGCGACGCCTTCCTGACGCAGGCCGGCGTGTTCGTGGAGGCGGTGCAGGACGCGGTGGAGACCGAGCTGGGAGTGCGCCCAGAGGCCTCGACCACCGGCGGCACATCCGACGCCCGCTTCATCCGCGCGATGTGCCCGGTGCTGGAGCTGGGCCTGGTCGGCCAGACCATGCACCAGATCGACGAGCGGGTGCCGACCGCCGAACTGGAGGCGCTGGCCGAAACCTATGAGCGGGTGATCCGCACCTTCTTCGCCCGCGCGAGCTAGAGCAGAGCCTCAAGTCCCAGCAGGGCGCCGCCGAACATGGCGGCGAAGGCGATCAGGAAGAAGACGATCTCCCTGACCGGTCCGCCGCGTCTTTCCAGACGCGCGGGCGGCAATCGGACTGGCAACTCACTCATGGGCGACCCTCCTTCCGAACCCGGACAGTCTGCGCCGGGTTCGTTGAGCCGCCGTTGAAGAACATGGTTACGGGATCGGTTGCTCGAGGAAGCGGATGGCGCTGAGCACATGGGCCTTCACGCCCAGCGGCAGGACGGCCTCGTTCACATTGAAGGCCGGCGAATGGTTCGGCGGCGCGGTCGCCGGATCGACGCCGTCCGGCGAGCCGCCCAGATGATAGAAGACGCCCGGCACCTCCTGCGACAGGTAGGAGAAGTCTTCCGCCACCGTCGTGGCCGGAGTGGCCGGATTGACGTTCCCCTCGCCCGCCGCCTCGGTCAGGACCGGGGCCAACCAAGCCGACAGCGCCTCATTGTTGAACACCAGGGCCGCGTTCTGACGCACCGAGAACTCGGCGGTCGCCCCATAGTTTTCGGCCACATTGCCGACGGCGGCCTCGGCCCTGCGGACCAGATCATCGCGCTGGGCGATGTCGAAGGTGCGCAGGGTGCCCGACAGTGTCGCCGTGTCCGGGATGATGTTGTAGCGCACGCCTGCGTCGAGGGTGGCGATGGTGAAGACCGTGGGCGTCGTCGTCGGATCTATGGTCCGCGCGGTCAGGGTGTTGATCGTCTGGATGACGTCCGCCGAGGCCGCGATGACGTCGACGCCCTTCCACGGCCAGGCGCCGTGGGTCTGACGACCGTGCAGGACAATATCGACCCGGTCCGACGCCGCCATAAAGCCCTGCGGGCGGTAGAAGATGGTCCCCGGTCGCCCCGGCACGACGTGCAGGCCGAAGATGGCGTCGGGGCGCGGATCGCGCAGCGCGCCCTCCTCGATCATCAGGGCCGCGCCGCCCTTGGGCTCGCCCGGAGGCGCGCCCTCCTCCGCCGGCTGGAAGATGAAGACGATGGTCCCGGAGAGGTCGGCCTTCATACCCGCCAGCACCTCGGCGGCGCCCATCAGCATGGCGACGTGGGCGTCGTGTCCGCAGGCGTGGGCCACCGGCACGGTCTGGCCCATATAGGTCCCGGTCGCGGTCGAGGCGAAGGGCAGACCGGTCGCCTCCAGCACCGGCAATGCGTCCATGTCGGCGCGCAGGGCGACCGTGCGCCCCGGCTTGCCGCCGCGCAGGATGCCGACCACGCCCGTGCGTCCGACGCCGGTTCTCACCTCCAGCCCGAGCGCGCGCAGATGCTCCGCCACCACCCCGGCGGTGCGGGTCTCGGCGAAGCCCAGTTCGGGATTGGCGTGCAGGTCACGTCGCCATTCGATCACGCGCGGATTGATCTGTTCCACGGCCGCCTCGACCCGCGCCAGCGGAACCTGGGCGCAGGCCTGACCGGCCGCGAAAACCAGCCCGAGGGCCAACGATGAGACGGCGATCAGGCGACGAGCGGTCATGGCGGTCTCCGTGGGAAGACGCCACCGTGACAGGCCCCGCGCCTCTTGCGCAAGACCACTGCTCTCTCGATCTCAGGGGCATGACCCTGAAGCAGGCGAAGACCAATTGGCAGGACGTGGTTCTGATCTGCCGCAAATGCCAGAAGAAGCTGGGCGGCGAGGGCTTCGGACCCGGCGGCGACCGTCCTCTGAGGAAGGCCCTGCGCAAGACGCTGAAGGCCGGCAAGGGGCGCAAGGCCAAGGTGCTGGTGATGGAAGCCGACTGCTTCGACGTCTGCCCCAAGAACGCCGTGGTCGCGGTGCGGGCGGGGCGCAGACGCGCGCCGATGCTGATCGTGCCCCGGGGCGCCGACATGTCCGAGGTTCGCACCGCGCTGGATCTCGAAACCGACCGGCCCGCGACGGAGCTGAGGGCGATCGACGGGGGGTGACCCCAACGCGGCGAGCGCCTACGCTTGCACCCGTGAACCTCCGATCTCCCGCCTTCGCCATGTTGTTCGCGGTCAGCCTGATCGCGGCGGCGGGCAATATGGCCCTGCAATCGGTGCTGCCGAACATCGGCCGGACGTTTGAACTGCGGGACACGCTGGTGTCCGGCGCCTTCGCCATCTCGGCCCTGATGTGGACCGTCGCCTCGCCCTTCTGGGCCCGGCTGTCGGACAACCTGGGGCGCAAGAAGGTGATGATGATCGGCCTGACCGGCTTCATCCTGTCGATGACCGGCTTCGGACTGGCGACCACCGCGGGCCTGCAGGGCTGGCTGGGCTTCGGCGTCGCCTTCTTCCTGATGGCGACGGCCCGGACGGTCTACGGCGTGTTCGGCTCGGCGGCCCCCATCGCCTCGCAGGCCTATGTCGCCGACCGGACCACCGCCGGTGAACGGACGCAGGCCATGTCCATGCTGGCCTCGGCGCAGGGGCTCGGCACCGTGATCGGGCCGACGCTGGCGCCCCTGTTCGTCCTGCCGCTGGTCGGGCTGGCCGGGCCGATGTACGCCTTCGCCGCCATGGGCGCGGTCGCGCTGCTGGTGGTCTGGCGCAAGCTGCCCAGCGGCGACGTGGTCCGCATCCCCTCCCCCAGCGGTCGCCGCGATGACGCCGCCAAGGGCCTGTGGCGCGATCCAAGGGTGCGTGACTATCTGCTGTACGGCCTGCTGGTGACCGGGGCGCAGGCGGTGAACATCTCCGTCCTCGGCTTCCACATCATCGACGAAATGGCCGCCACCGGCACGGCGCAGGAGGCCAGCCATCCCTTCATCGCCCTGGCCATGTTCGCCGGGGCGGCGGCCACCCTGCTGGCACAGTGGGGCCTGATCCCGATGCTGAAGCTGGAGGCCCGCGACCTGATGCGCTGGGGCGCGGCGCTGGCCCTGCTGGGCAATGTCCTGAGCATCACGGCGCCCGGCTACTATGGCGTGGTCATCGGCTATGCCGTGGTCTCGATGGGCGTCGGTTTTGCCCGTCCCGGCTTCGTCGCGGGTTCATCGCTGTCGGTCGGACCGGCGGAACAGGGCGCCGTCGCAGGCCTGATGATGTCGCTGGCGGGCCTGAGCTTCCTGGCTCCGCCGGTGATCGGCGTGGCCCTCTACGAGTTCGCCGAACCGGCGCCCTTCGTCGCCAACGCCCTGCTGCTGGCTGCCGCCACCCTGCTCTGCTTCACCAGCGCCCGGCTGCGCGATGGACCTCCGGACCTGCCGGATCGGGAGGAGACGCCCTCACCCGAAACCCCGCCTGCGTCCCAGCCGGGACCGGAAGGCAACCGCTGAGACGAGACGCGCCCTTTTCCCGCCCCGCAAGCCGTGCCAGATCAGCGGCATGGATATCGCCAAGATCGAACAGCGCATCGGCATTCAGGCCTCCACGGACAGCATCTGGGAGGTGATTTCGCACCTGCCCGGCTGGGACGGGTGGAATCCGGTTGAAACCGGCACGGGCGGGACCATCGCCTTCGGCGGCGAGATCACCCTGACCGAGGCGGTCGAGGGCCTGCCTGAGCGTCAGGTGACCGCGCGCGTCGGCGAGTGGCAGCCCTATGCCCAGCTGGTCTGGATGGAGAACCGCGGCCTGTGGTTCCGCTCGATGCGCTATTTCGAGATCGAGGAACTGGAGCCGGGCAGCTGCATCGCCTCCAACGGCTTCATCTTCTCGGGCCTGCGCGGCGAGATGTATTTCGACAAGCACCGCAAATATCTGCGGCAGGCGGTCACGAGCGTGGCCGAGGCGTGGAAGGCGGCGGCCGAGGCCTGATCCCGCCTACTGCGACGCCATCGTGTCCATGATGCTGATGATGGCCGGCGTCAGGATGACGATGAACAGCACCGGCAGGAAGAACAGGATCATCGGCACGGTCAGCTTGGCCGGCAGGGCCGCGGCCTTCTTCTCGGCGGCGGACAGGCGCATCTCGCGATTTTCCTTGGCCATGGTGCGCAGGGCCGTGCCCAGCGGCGTGCCGTAGGTCTCGGCCTGGGTCATGGCGGTGGCGACCGACTTGACCCCGGGGTGATTGGTGCGCTTGGCCAGGCCGTCATAGGCCATGCGGCGGTCGGGCAGATAGCTGAGTTCGGCCGACAGCAGCGTCAGTTCCTCGGCCAGATCGATGGAGGAGCCGCCGATCTCCTGGCTGACCTTCTGGATCGCCGCCTCGATCGACATGCCCGCCTCGACGCAGATCAGCAGCAGGTCCAGCGCGTCCGGGAACGCCTGCATGATGGAGGTGCGCCGCTTGGCGATGCGGTTCGCCAGGAAGATGTTCGGGCCATAGAAGCCGATGACGGCCGCGACCATGCACATGGTCACCCGCATCATCACCGGCAGGCCGAAATCGTTGAAGATGAAGAGGTAGAAGACCGCGATCGCCAGGAAGACGAACGGCATGGAGAAGCGGAAGAAGTAGAAGGTCGTTAGCGGCTTGGGCCCGCGATAGCCGGCCTGGGCCATCTTCTCGGCGACCTTGGGGTCTTCCAGCAGTTGCGTCAGGTTCAGACGTTCGACGACACGTTTCTTGAAGCCCTCGTCACTGTGCCGCAGCCCGCCCTGACCACCGCCCTGGGCGATGGCCTGACGCGACCGGCGCTTCAGCTCCTCGCGACGCACCGCGACGGCCTTCATCCGCGTATCCAGCTTGGCCCCGCCGCCCATCGAGCCCAGCAGGGTCACCAGGGTCGCGAAGACCAGGAACCCGACCAGCATGCTGAGGAGGTTCACAGGGTCGGTGAAGAAGGGAATGAGGCCCGGCATGTCTGGTCCTCAGAACTTGAAGGAGATCATCTTCTTCATCACGAAGACGCCGAAGCTCATCATGACAACCGCGACCAGAAGCATGAACTGGCCGCGCGGATCGGTGAACAGTCTGGCCATGTAGGCCGGGGTGGTGATGCTGACGAGGATCATCACCGCCGGCGGCAGCGAGCCGATGATGCCCGCCGAAGCCGTCGCCTCGGACGACAGCGCCTTGATCTTCTCGCCCATCATCTTCCGCGCGCGCAGCACGGTGGTCAGGTTGGACAGGGCCTCGGCCAGGTTGCCGCCCGTCTTCTGCTGGATGGCGATGACGATGGAGAAGAATTTCAGCTCCGGCGTCGGCATGCGCTCGTACATCTTCTCCAGCGCCTGCGGCAGGGTCAGGCCGACCCCCATCCCCTCGACCAGCTTCTGGAACTCCGGCCCCAGCGGCGCCGGGCTCTCGCGGGCGATGATCTTGAAGCAGTCGTGGACCGGCAGGCCCGACTTGATGCCGCGCACGATGACATCGACGGCGTCCGCGAAATGGCTGGAGAATTTCTTCATCCGCCGCTTGCCGAGGAAGCCCACGACCCAGCGCGGCAGGCCCAGACCGAACACCACGGCCACGCCGATGCAGATGAAGACATTCAGGCCGAACATGAGCGGCAGCAGGAAGGCCAGTACGCCCAGCACGGCGCTGATGATCCAGAAGGTCCGGACGGTGGTCGACAGACCGGCCTGTTTCAGCTTGGCGGCCAGGCTGACCCGCGCCTTCCGCTCGGCCCGCTCCGATTCCTGGAGCTGGGTCATGATCTGCTTGCGGCGCGCCTCGGGTGTGTTGGCGGCGGCCTTCTTGGCGGCGGCGGAATTCTGCTTCGGCACGCCGAAGGTCTGGGCGCGCTTGACCGCGGCGTCGCTGGAGTCACCGCCGCCGACGAAGGCCCAGCCGAGGCCGCCGATGGTGATGAAGGCCAGAACGGCGGCGAGGATCGGAAGCATCGCCGCTACTCCGCCGCGTCCAGGGCTTCAGCCAGTTCGCGCTCCAGACCGTAGTAACGGGCGCGATCCCAGAAGCGGGGGCGGGCGATGCCGGTCGAGCGGTGACGGCCGATGATCTTGCCGTTCTCGTCCTCGCCGGTGATCTCGTAGACGAACAGGTCCTGGGTGACGATGACGTCGCCTTCCAGACCCACGACCTCGGTGATGTGGGTGATGCGGCGCGAACCGTCGCGCAGGCGCGCGGCCTGGACGATCACATCGACCGAGCCGACGATCATCTCGCGGATCGTCTTGGACGGCAGGCCGTAGCCGCCCATGGTGATCATCGATTCCATCCGGCTGATGGCTTCGCGCGGGCTGTTGGCGTGCAGCGTGCCCATCGAGCCGTCGTGGCCGGTGTTCA
>JAVHYH010000082.1 GCA_031119155.1 Brevundimonas sp. | reverse complement strand
GAGCCGGCTCAGACCTCGACGCCGAGGATGTACTGGCGCGCCATGGCGGCGACCCGCCCCAGCAGTTCGGGCCGCGTCCCGTCGGCGAAATCCAGCGTCATGAATCGCGTCATGGCGACAGCCTAGACGCAGCGCAGTCAACGTCCGGTTACGACGCCGCCCTGACCTCCGCCTTCGCCGAAGGGAGAAGGATCGAACTCCATCCCCGAATTCAGCTGGCGCTGCCTCGGCAGGGCCTCCGGGCACTCGTCCCGCATGAAGGCCAGCATCTTCTCGCGAATCTCGCAGCGCAGGTCGAAGGCGGTGGGCGCATTGCGGGCGCTGGCCAGACAGCGGATCTGGGCCGTCCGGTCGCTGATGTCCGTCACCTGCAGGGCGATCACGTCGCCGTCCCACAACGGGCTGGCCTTGCAGATGCGCTCCAGCTCCGCGCGCAAACGATCAATCGGCGCCTCATAGTCTACATACAGAAAGGCCGTGCCGATCAGCCGGGCCGTCTCCCGCGTCCAGTTCTGGAATGGCGTGGTGATGAAATAGCTCAGCGGCAGGATCATCCGCCGCCAGTCCCACAGCTTGACCACCACATAGGTCGAGGTGATCTCCTCCACCTGCCCCCATTCGCCCTCGACGATGACGGCGTCGTCCAGCCGGATCGGCTGGGCGGTGGCGATCTGGACGCCGGCGATCAGATTGGTCAGCAGCGGCTGCAGGGCCAGACCGGCGATGATGCCGACCACCCCGGCGGAGGCCAGAAGGCTCATCCCCCACTGCCGCACCGCGCCGATGGTCATCAGCGCCAGCCCCAGGGTGACCAGCGCGATCAGCAGGGCCGCGACCTTCTGCAGGATGCGGGTCTGGGTCACATGCTTGCGGGCGACGAGGTTGTCTTCCTCCGCCAGGTTGAACCGCCGCATGTAGAGGATGGCCCACATGTCGGACGCGCCCACAGCCATCCAGCCCAGCGTCAGGATGAAGAAGAAGCCCAGCGCCTGACGGATGGCGTCCGACGGCCCCGGATCCATCGGCGAAACGGTCACCGCCAGCGCCACGGCGATGATCATCACCATGATCCGGACCTTCAGCCGCGCCCGGCCCACCAGTCCGCGCCAGAACAGGTCGCGCTTGCGCACCGCCAGCTTCAGCAGGGCGAACACCAGCTGGTTCGCCGCCCAGCCGATCAGCACGAAGGCGGCGACGATCAGGCTGATGACCGCCCATTCGGGCAGCCAGTTGAACTGCCGCCAGAGGGCGGCGATCTCATGGGTCAGGTCGGTGACGAAGCTCGGCATGGCCAAGCTAACGCACGACCCGCCGATCAGAGCCCCGAAAACCTGCGGTGCGTCAGCCCGCCGCCGCTTCCACGATGTCCGCCAGGTCGCTCGTCGCGTCGGGCAGGGCCGCCGAACGGGCGCCGGCGCTCATCGCCGACAGGCGCGCGGGGTCGGACAGGATGGCGGCCAGCGCCCCGGTCATCGCCTCCACCGTCACCGCATCCTCCAGCATCACCTCGGCCCCGCCCGCCTTCGCCAGGCTGGCGGCGTTGAAGCGCTGGTGGTCGTCCATGGCGATCTTCAGCGGGATCAGAAGCGACGGCAGGGCCGCCACCGCCAGCTCCGAACAGGTCGAGGCCCCGGCCCGACCGATCACCAGATGCGCCGCCGACAGGCGGGCGGCCATGTCGCGGAAGAAGGGCGCCACCTCGGCCTCGATCCCGGCCTCCAGATAAATCTGGCGCGCGCTTTCCAGCGTCTCGGGCCGCGACTGCTGCTGCACCTTCAGGCGGCCGCGGATCGCGTCCGGCAGGGCCGCCAGCGCGCGCGGCGCGGTCTCGGACAGGATGCGGGCGCCCTGACTGCCGCCGGTCACCAGCACATGGATCGGTCCGCCGTCAGCGGGGGCCGTGAACGGACGCTCATACAGGGCGCGGATGTCCGGCCGCACCGGATTGCCGATCAGGGTCACCCGGCCCTGAACCTTGTCCGGCACGCGCTGCAGATCGGGGAAGGACGAGGCGATGGCCCCGACATAGGGCGCCAGCCAGCGGTTGGTGCGGCCCAGCACCGCATTCTGCTCATGCAGCAGGGTCGGACGCTTCTGGCTCAGCGCCGCCAGCAGGGCGGGCGCCGACGGATAGCCGCCGAACCCGACCACCACCGCCGCGTCCAGCCGCGTCAGGGCCGCGCGGGCCTGCATCACCCCCTTCAGGATCGCCACGCCGGCCTTGGCCATGCCGACCGGCCCGCTGCCCGTCGCGGCGTCCAGCGCCAGCCGCTCCTCGGCGGGGAAGCCGTGGGCGTACTGCTCGCCCCGGTGATCCGTGGCCAGCACGATCCGCCAGCCACGCCCGGCCAGCTCCCGCGACAGCGCCTCGGCGGGGAACATATGCCCACCGGTGCCCCCGGCGGCGACGACACAGACTTTGGACGACATGGCGGCTTCTTACGGCAGGATGCGGCGGCGTTGGTTCAGCGAGGCGCCGGGCTCATAGGCGCCCGGACGGCGGCGGGTCAGGCTGAGGGCGAAGCCCATCGTCAGGCCCATCGCCACCATCGACGACCCGCCATAGCTGATGAAGGGCAGGGTCATCCCCTTGGTCGGGATCAGGTTCAGGTTCACGGCGATGTTGATGCAGGCCTGCAGGCCGATCAGCATGAACAGGCCGGCGGCGGCCACCTGTTCGAACGAGTCATTCAGCTTCATCGCCAGCCGCATCCCGCGAATGACGATGAAGGCGTACAGGCCGATCATCACCAGGCTCAGCACCAGCCCGAACTCCTCGGCGCCGACGGAGTAGATGAAGTCGGTGTGCAGGTCGGGCACCGAGCGCTTCATCACGCCCTCGCCCACGCCGCGGCCGACCAGACCGCCCGCGCGGATGGCCTCGGAGGCCCGGTCGATCTGGTAGGTCGCGCCCGCGTCGTCCGAGCCGAAGCGGCTCAGGCGATCCCGCATGTGGCTGAAGGTGAAGAACAGGCCGACGACGCCCGCCCCGCCCGCGGCGGCCAGCGCCATCACCCATTTCAGCGGCACCCCGGCCATGAAGAAGACGGCCATGAAGGTGGTGGTGATCAGCAGGGTCTGGCCGATGTCCGGCTGGATCAGCAGCAGCCCCACCGCCACGGCCCAGACGCCGAAGGCGATGCTGACGCCGGGCACGCCCTGCCCCTTCTGCGCCTCGGAGAACATCCAGGCGGCGAAGACGATCAGGCTGGGCTTCACGAACTCGGACGGCTGCAGGCTGAACGGCCCCAGATTGATCCACCGCGCCGCCCCTTTCACCGTGTCGCCGATGAAGGGCAGCAGGGCCATGACGAACAGGGCGCCCAGCAGGGCCAGCACCGCGATCCGCCGCACGCCGCGCGGCGACAGGAAGGACATGACCAGCATGGCCGTCAGTCCGCCCGAGGCGAACACGATCATCCGCCAGGAATAGTGGAACGGGTCGCTGATCGACTGGTCCGCCAGAATGGCCGCCGGCGACGAGGCGAAGCTCAGCGCCACCCCCAGTCCCATCAGGGTCAGGGCGGCGGCCAGCAGGCCGCGATCCATCGTCCAGAACCACTGGGCCAGCAGGCTCTGGTCGTTGCGCGAGAAGGCGGGGGTATAGCCCTGCTGGGTCATGGGACGTTCGCCGGAAGAGCGCCGAGGGCGAGCACGGCGGCGCGGAACGCCTCCCCCCTCACCTCGAAGTCGGGATATTGATCAAAGCTGGCGGCGGCGGGGCTCAGCAACACCACCTCGTCGCGCCCGGTCGCGGCGGCGGCTTCGTACGCAGCCTGCACCGCGCTCGTCATGTCGCCGCTGATCCGGTGCGGGGTGTCTCCCAGCCTTGCGGCGAACGGCCCCGCCGCCTCGCCGATCAGGAAGGCCTCGACCACCCGGGGGAACAGGTCCTCCAGATCGTCGATCCCGCCCGCCTTTGCCCGCCCGCCGGCGATCCAGAAGCTGCGCTCATAGGAGGCCAGCGCCTGTCTGGCGGCGTCGGCGTTGGTCGCCTTGGAGTCGTTGACGAACCGCACCCTGCCGAGCTGGCCCACGGTCTCCATCCGGTGCGCGAGACCGGGGAAGGTGAGCAGGCCTTCGACGGCTACCTTCGGCTGAACCCCAAGACGAACAGCTGCACCGTAAGCGAAGGCTGCGTTCTGTCCGTTGTGTTTGCCAGGCAATGATCTTGCGGCCCGGAGATCAGCGATTTCGTGCAAGCCGTTCTTGTCTGCTTGCAGCAGGCAGCCATCCACGGCCCGGAACCCGAAACCGCTTATGAAAGCGTTCAGAGGCTGTTCGGTCAGATCGCCCTGAGACCGGGTGCTCACACACGCCAGCGCCCAGTCATCGCAAACTTCATCCGTGAGCCAGTGGCTCCATTCGTCGTCTACGCTCAGCATCGCCGCGCTCTGGCGGTTGGGACGAGGCTTGGCGAATATCCGCCGCTTCGCCGTGACATACCCCTCCATCCCGCCGTGCCGATCCAGATGGTCCGGCGAGATGTTGGTCAGGATCGCCACGTCCGGCGCGAAGGTCGTCGTCAGGTCCAGCTGATAGCTCGACACCTCGATCACATAGACCGCGTCCTTCGTCGACTCCGGCAGCGCCAGCACCCCGATGCCGATGTTGCCTCCGACATGCACCGTCAGTCCGGCCTGTTTCAGCACCCAGCCGATCAGGGCGGTGGTGGTCGACTTGCCGTTGGTGCCGGTGATCGCCACCACGCGCGGCCGCTCGCCCTCCGGCAGGGCCGCCAGCGCGCGGGCGAACAGCTCGATGTCGCCGATCACCTCGACGCCCGCAGCCTTCGCCTTCTCGACCGTCCAGTGCGGCTTGGGATGGGTCAGCGGCGCGCCCGGCGACAGCACCAGGGCGGCGAAGCCCGACCAGTCGGCGACCGTCAGGTCCTCGACCGCGAAACCCTCCGCCTCCGCCTGCATTCGGCTGGAGACGCTGTCGTCCCACAGTACCGGCAGGGCCCCGCCCGCCTTTAGCGCGCGCGCCGCCGTCAGCCCCGACCGTCCAAGGCCGAAGACCGCGATGCGCCGCCCTTCAAAGCCGGGGACGGGGATCATCTGGCTATCGCAGCTTCAACGTCGCCAGACCGGCCAGCGCCAGCATGGCGGCGACGATCCAGAAGCGGATCACCACGGTCGATTCCGGCCAGCCCATCTTCTCGAAGTGATGGTGGATCGGCGCCATCAGGAAGATGCGCTTTCCGGTGGCCTTGAAGTAGGCGACCTGGATCATGACCGAGGCGGCCTCGATGACGAACAGGCCGCCGACGATGCCCAGCACCAGCTCATGCTTGGTGGCCACGGCGATCGCGCCCAGGGCGCCGCCCAGCGCCAGCGAACCGGTGTCGCCCATGAAGATCTTGGCCGGCGGGGCGTTGTACCAGAGGAAGCCCACGCCCCCGCCGATCATGGCGGCGCAGAAGATGGCCAGCTCACCCGAGCCCGGCACGTGGTGTACGCCGAGGTACTGGGAGAAGATGAAGTTGCCGACCAGATAGGCGATCAGGCCGAAGGCCGCCGCCGCCATCATCACCGGCACGATGGCCAGTCCGTCCAGACCGTCGGTCAGGTTCACGGCATTGGAGAAGCCCACGATCGTGAAGGCGGCGAAGGCCACATAGAACCAGCCGATGTTCAGCAGCACGGCCTTGAAGAAGGGGAAGGCGATCGAGGTCTCAAGCCCCGGCGAGGTCGGCGAGGCGGTCATCCACAGCACCGTCAGCACGCCGGCGATCACCGACACGATGGTCTGGGCGACCAGCTTCTGCTTCGAGGTCAGGCCCGCCGAGGTCTGCTTCGTCACCTTGGCATAGTCGTCGATGAAGCCCAGCACGCCGAAGGCGGCGGTCACGAACGACACGATCCAGATATAGGGATTGGTCAGGTCGCCCCACAGCAGCACCGCCACCGCGATGCCCGCCAGGATCATCAGTCCGCCCATGGTCGGGGTGCCGACCTTGGACAGGTGGGTCACCGGACCGTCCGAGCGGATCGGCTGGCCCTTGCCCTGCTTGACCCGCATCCAGGCGATGAACCGGCTGCCCATCGCCACCGCGACGATCATGGCCGTGGCCATGGCCAGCGCCACGCGGACGGTCTGGTACTGGATCAGGTTCAGCAGCGGGTAGTCCTGCGCCACGTCCTGGAAATACAGATACAGAAGATAGAACACGCTCTTACTCCCCCAGCGCCGCCAGAGCCTTCGCCACCAGCGAAGCCTTCGACCCGTTCGAACCCTTGACCATCACGATGTCGCCCGCCCCTGCAAGCGTGGCCGCGTCCGCCGCCAGCTCGGCGGCCGTCTCGCGCCATTCGCCGCGACGCGCGGCGGGCAGGACATCATACAGCCGCTTCATCTCCGGGCCGGCGGCGTGGACCAGATCCAGCCCGGCGGCGTCGATGGCGACGGCCAGCCCCTCGTGCAGGGCGCGCGACTGCTCGCCCAGCTCCAGCATGTCGGTCAGCACCACGATCCGACGACCGCCCGCGCTGACCGGCTTGGCGCCCAGACTACGGAAGCCCGCGGCCATCGACAGCGGATTGGCGTTGTAGCTTTCGTCGATCAGGGTGAAGGCCCCGCCCGGCGCGCGCACCGTGGTGGTCTCGCCGCGCCCGGCCAGCGGACGGAAATGCGCCAGCGCCTCCAGTCCCGTCTCCAGCGACACGTCCAGCGCGTCGAGCATCAGCAGGACGCAAAGGCTGTTCAGGCCCCAATGGAAGCCCGACTGCGCCAGCGGGTAATCCAGCGCCTTGCCGTACAGCTCGGCCTTCACCCGCGCCCCGCCCTCGAAGGGCTGGAAGTCCAGCAGGCGGGCGTCATGCCCGGCGTCGCTGCCGAAGGTGGCCAGTCGCGCGCCCACGGCCTTGGCCCGGTCGCACAGCACGGCGGAGAAGGCCACGTCGCCATTGGCCACCGCCACCCCGCCGGGGACCAGCCCCTCGAAGATCGCCGCCTTCTCGGCCGCCACACCCGCCTCGCCGTCGCTGAAGGCCTCGATATGGACCGGCCCGACCGTCGTCACGCAGGCGGCGTGCGGCTGGACGAATTTGGACAGCGGCGCGATCTCGCCCGGCGCGTTCATGCCGATCTCGAACACCGCCCGCTCGACCGTGCGCGGCATCCGCGCGAGGGTCAGCGGCACGCCGATGTGGTTGTTGTAGCTCTTGATCGAGGCATGGGCCGGACCGGCCAGATCGAGCCCCGCCTTGATCGCCTGCGTCACGCTGGTCTTGCCGACCGAGCCGGTCACCGCGCCACGCTTCACATGCGGCGCCCTGTCGCGGGAAAAGACGCCCAGCCCCTCCAGCGCCCGCAGGGTGTCAGCCGTCACCACCGCCGGGCCGTTCACCGGATGCTTGACAATCGCGCCCGTCGCGCCGTTGGCGAAGGCCATGTCGGCGAAGTCGTGCCCGTCGCGCGCGCCCTTCAGCGCCACGAACAGGTCGCCCGGGACGATCTCACGGCTGTTGTAGGTGATGCCGGTCGCCTCGAACGGGGCGCCGGACAGGCTTCCTCCGGTCGCGGCCTCGATCTCGGCGGACGTCCAGAGGGGTTCGAAATCAGGCATGGATACGCAGGGCTTCAGCAGCTTCGGTGGCGTCGTCGAACGGATGGGTCACCCCGCCGACGATCTGGCCCTGTTCATGCCCTTTTCCGGCGATGACCACCACATCTCCTTCACGCATCAGGCCGATGGCGTGCTGGATGGCGCGGCGGCGGTCGCCGATCTCCTGCGCGTCCGGACAGCCCTCGCGCACCGCTTGGCGGATCGAGGCCGGGTCTTCCGAGCGGGGGTTGTCGTCGGTGACGATGGCGATGTCGGCCAGACGGCCCGCGATCTCGCCCATCAGCGGACGCTTGGCCCGGTCCCGGTCGCCACCGGCGCCGAACACCACGATCAGCCGGCCCGTCGCATGCGGACGCAGCGCCTTCAACACCGTCTCCAGACCGTCCGGGGTGTGAGCGTAGTCGACATAGACCTCGCCCTGCCCGGCGCCGCCCGGAATACGCTCCAGCCGCCCCTGCGCGCCCTCGATCTTCTCCATCGCGGCCAGCACCCGCCCGGCGTCCTCGCCCGCAGCGATGCACAGACCCGCCGCCACCAGCGCGTTCGAGGCTTGGAAGGCGCCGGCCAGCGGCAGCAGCACCTCATGCAGATCGCCCTGCACATCGAGGGTCAGGCGCTGGCCTTCCGGCACAGCCCGACGGGCGACCAGCGCGAGATCGCGCCCGCGCTCGCCCACCCCCATCACGCCGAGGCCCGACATGATGCTGGCGGCGGCGAAGGCCGAATAGGCGTCGCTGTCGGCGTTCAGCACCGCCGTCCGCCCGCGCGGCAGCAGGGTTTCGAACAGCCGCAGTTTGGCGGCGCGGTACTCGTCCATCGTGCCGTGATAGTCGAGGTGGTCCTGCGTCAGGTTGGTAAAGGCCGCGGCCTTCAGCGTCACCCCGTCCAGACGACGCTGGTCGATGCCATGCGACGAGGCCTCCAGCGCCAGATGGGTCACGCCCTCCTGCGCCAGCTGGGCCAGCATCCGCGCCGCATCGGCGGCGTCCGGGCTGGTCAGGCCGGGGCCGGTCAACGCCTGATTAACGTTACCTGTCTGTTTCAAAACCCCCAGCGTGCCCATGCTCGCTGACGTCAGGCCCATCGCCGCCCAGATCTGGCGGCAGAAGGCGGCGACCGAGGTCTTGCCGTTGGTGCCCGTCACCGCCACGCAGGTCTTGGGCTGGGCGCCGTAGAAGCTGCGCGCGGCGATGGCGTAGGCCCGGCGCACATCGCCCGAGGTGACCAGCACCGGCGCCAGGGCGGCGTCCGTGTCCGACGGGGCCAGCACGGCGGCGGCGCCCTGCGACAGCGCCTGAGGGATGAAGGCGCGACCATCGGCGGCCGTGCCCGGCAGGGCCACGAACAGCGAACCCGGCGCGACCTTGCGGCTGTCGGCGGTGACGCCGGTGATCATCGGATCACTCGACACGTCGCGGCGCAGCAGGTCCGACAGCTTCTGGGCGGGGTGAAGCGCGCTCATCGCGGCGCCGCCAGTCCGGGGACGATCGGATCGGCCACCCGCTCGACATTCAGGAAGCCGGAGATCCGGTCGATCACGCGTCCCGCCGTCGGCGCGGCCACCGCGCCGCCCAGTTGCGACCCCAGCGCCGGCTCGTCGATCAGGACGAAGATCACATAACGGCGCGTGTTCTCGCCGCCGTCCGCCGGGAAGACCGAGGCGAAGGAGCCGACGCCATGACGCGGATCATAGCGGCCGTTGACCAGCTTGTTGGCCGAGCCCGTCTTGCCGCCGACGCGCAGCCCCTGCGCATTGGCCGACTTGCCCGAACCGCGCAGGACGTTGGCGCGCATCAGGTCGCGGATGGCGCGCGAGGTCTCGGCGCTGACCACCCGGCGGCCTTCGACGCCCGTGCCGCCGCGACGCAGGGTCAGCGGGCGATACATCCCGCCGTTGACCAGGGCCACGGTCGCCGCCGTCATCTGCAGCGGGGTGATCATGATGGCATAGCCGAACGACATCGACGCCCGGCTGGAGTCTTCCCAGTTGCGCGGCAGACGCGGGCGGGCGGACTCGTGCAGCTCGATCGGCGCGGCTTCCAGCAGGCCCAGCCGCTGGAAATAGTCGCGCATCGTGTCCGGCCCCAGCTCGACCGCCATCCGCGAGGTGCCGATGTTGGACGAGTGCAGATAGACCTCTTCCAGCGACAGGATCTTGTTGGTCGCGTGGAAGTCGCTGATCCGGCGGTTGCCGATCATATAGGGCTGGGAAGCGTCGAACATGGTGTTCATGTCGACCTTGCCGGTGTCCAGGCTGGCCGCGATGGTGAAGGTCTTGAACACCGACCCCATCTCGTAGTGACCCGAGGCTGCCAGGTTCTTGCTGTCAGTCGTGGGCCAGCTCGACATGCCCAGGATCTCGCCGGTGGTGGCGTCCGCGACCACGCCCACGGCGCCATGGGCCTGCACCGCCGAGGCCGCCGCCGCCAGCTCATTGTCCAGCACGCCCTGCACCCGCAGGTCGATCGACAGCGGGAAGCTGCCGCCGTCCTGACCCGCGGCGCGGATCTCGGTGTTGAAGGCCAGTTCCGCGCCCGAAATGCCCTGCGCGCCCGTGTCCGAAGCGCCCAGCACATGCCGCGCCGAGCCTTCCAGCGGATAGATGCGCAGGTCTTCCGGCTCGAAGGTCACCCCGCCCAGCGCCAGACCGTGCACGGCCGCCTTCTCTTCCGGGGTCAGCCGCTGCAGCACCAGCAGACGGCGGCGACCGTCCAGTACATTGCGCAGCTTGCTGGCCGACACGCGCGGCAGGGCGCGGCGGATCTGCTGCGCGGCCAGCTCCGGATCCCAGACCTCGTTCGGGTTCACATACAGGCTGTAGTGGGTGACGTTCGTCGCCATCAGGGCGCCGTTGCGATCCACGATGTCGCCGCGCGACACGGCGTTCGGATTGGACACCGACCCCACCGCGCCCTTGGGCTTCAGCAGCGCCGCATTCGCCGCCCCCAGCGCCAAGGCGCAGAAGATCACCGAGAACACCGTGGTGATCAGGAAGATGCGGACGCGGGTGTCTTCCTCAGGCCGGGCGTTGGCGCGGGCGCGGCCGAACGAATGCTCGACCCACCACATCGCCTCGCTCAGCCAGCGCCAGGACGGGGCCAGACGACGCAGGCCATAGGGGATCGGATTGGCCGGACGCGGCTGCGGGCGTTCCCAGGCGCGGGGATCGTGCACGCTCATCGGCCGCCCTCCGCATCCGGAGCCGGCGCTTCCGCCTCGGCCTCAGCCGCCGGAGCGGCAGGCGCGGCGACCGGCGCCGGCGCCGGGGCCGAGGCCACCGGCTTCAGCGCCTGCAGGGTGTCCTCGCTGGCCTGACGCTTCATCTCGACCGGCCCCAGCCCGACCTCGCGCGACAGGGCCTCCAGCCGGGCCGGCTGCTCCAGCCGGGCGACCTGGGCGCGCAGCAGGCGGACCCGCTCGCCACTCTCGCCGATCTGACGCTCCAGCTCGGCGATCCGGGCGCTCTCGCGCGCCGCGGCGGCCTTGGCCAGATAGACCGAGAAGATCATGGCCGCGACCATCAGCACGCCGATGATCTCGATCCAGCGGATGCCGCGGATCTTCCAGGCGAACAGACGGTCCAGCGCGCGGCGGGCGACGGCGGCGTTCATGCGGCGATCCTCCCCCACGGCGCGGCGTCAGTGCGGACGGCGGCGCGCAGCTTGGCGGAGCGGGCGCGCGGATTGGCGGCCAGCTCGGCCTCGCCCGCCTCGACCGCGCCCTTGAAGCTCAGGGTGAAGCTCGGCTTGCGCGTCTCGACGGCGACCGGCGCATGGCGCGAGCCGCCCGGCGCATTGCCCGTGCGCTCGGTCAGGAAGGCCTTCACGATCCGGTCTTCCAGCGAGTGGAAGGTCACCACCGCCAGACGCCCGCCCGGCGCCAGCGTCGCCTCGGCCGCCTCCAGCCCGGCGCGCAGCTCGCCCAGTTCGTCGTTCACGGCGATGCGCAGCGCCTGGAACACCCGCGTCGCCGGATGGATCGCCGCGCCGCGACGGCCGCCCAGCGCCTTCTCGACCACCTCGGCCAGATCCAGCGTGCGGCTGAACGGCTGCTCGACCCGGCGGCGCAGGATGGCCGTGGCGACCCGCCCCGACTGACGCTCGTCGCCGTACAGCTTGAAGATATGAGCCAGCGGGCCGTGGTCCCAGCTGTTGACGATGTCGGCGGCAGTGACGCCCTCATCGGACATCCGCATGTCCAGCGGCCCGTCGCGCATGAAGGAGAAGCCGCGCTCGGCCTGATCCAGCTGCATCGAAGACACGCCGATGTCGAACACCACCCCGTCCAGCTTCGCCTCGCCCGTCTGCGCGAAGGCGTCGGCCAGCCCGGAGAAGGGCGTGCGGATCAGGCGGAAGGTCTCGGGATAGTCATTGGCCACGGCGTCGGCATGGACCTGCACCGTCGGATCGCGGTCCAGCGCGATCACCGTCGCGCCGGCGCTCAGGATGGCGCGCGTATAGCCGCCGGCGCCGAAGGTGGCGTCGATGATGACGTCGCCCTTCTGCGGAGCCAGCGCGTCCAGAACTTCAGCGATCAGGACCGGCGCGTGCGGAGAGTTCATGCGCCCTCCCCTTGCGGACGGCGCGCACGCAGAGCCAACCGCCCGGCCTCGCCCCGCTCGCGCACCGCCTGACGCGCCAGCGCCCGGCGCTCGTCGCGACGCGCGTTCCAGCGGGCGCGATCCCAGATCTGGAAGCGCGAGCCCAGGCCGACGATGACCACGTCCTCGCCCAGCCCGGCTTCCTGGCACAGGCCTTCCGGCAGGGTGATCCGACCGCCGCCGTCGTACGAGAGCGGGCGCTGACCGGCGAAGAAGGTCTCTTCCAGAGCGGTGCGCAGATCGTCGCCGAAGGGCAGCTCCTCGATCATCGCGACATACTCGGCCATCAGCTTGTCGCCGCCGGCCTCGAGGCAGTCGGACTCGATCGAAAAGAAGCAGAAGACGCCGTGCTCGGCGCCGTTGTCGGCGGTGCGGAACTCCTGCGGGATCAGCAGGCGGCGCTTGCCGTCCAGTTGTTTCTCATAGGTCGAGAGAAACACGCCCTGCCCAATCGAGCCCCCGAAGGCCCGCTCCCCGAAAATCCCGATGAAAACGCCAGCCGGCGCGAACAAGCCCTACTGAGGCTCTGGGATAGCATGGGATTGACTGGGTCTCAATGGGATTAGTTGACGATCGTTAACGGTCACGCTGGCTCAAAATTCAGCAAAAACCGGAACATACAGCGAACAATCCACATGTGGACGGCGGTGGACCGATCCTGACACCCCTTTCGATCCAAGCGGTTAACCAGCAGCAGACGCGCGCTCCCACAAACGCGCGGCGCCCAATCC